>CANSRB010000045.1 GCA_947649285.1 uncultured Clostridia bacterium | reverse complement strand
TGCTTAATAGCACATCAATTGGAGCTCTTACTTTGCGGGAAACTGCTCAGCCTGTTTTTTGCTCTTGCCCCGTCCGGTTCCAATAACGTTGGAATTCAAGTGTACTTCAATGGTAAAGGCTTTATCATGATCCGGCCCAACCTCGCTGACCAGGACATACTCAATCTTTTCCTCCCGGTTTTTCTGGATAATTTCCTGCAAGGCCGTTTTGTAATCGCTTAACGCGTTCACCCGTTTGACGTCCATATGCTCCGGGATAAACCGCAGGACAAACTTCTTGGCTTCTTCCAAGCCCCCGTCCAGGTAAATGCTGGCAATGACGGCTTCAAACGCGTCGGATACAATAGAGGGACGCTCCCTTCCCCCGGTATGCTCCTCCCCTTTCCCCAAGTGGAGATAATCCCCCAATTGGATCTTCTGGGCAAACTGGAACAAGCTCTGTTCACAGACTAAGGAAGCCCGCAGTTTCGTCAGCTCCCCTTCCGGTTGATGGCGATAATGGGTAAACAGATGCTCGGCTACAATCAGCGAAAGAATGGAGTCACCTAAAAATTCCAGTCGTTCATTATCGTGTATCCCGCGTTTTCCTTCGTTCGAATAGGAGGAATGAGTCAGTGCTTCGTTCATCAACGCCTTGTTTTGATAGGTATAACCTATTGCTTTTTCAAATGCTTCCATTGGTTGATCAGATTTTCCTTTCTCCCTTGTTCGATTCTTCTTTGGTTTTTTCCAGTGCAGCGGAAATTTCACCAATGACGTTCTGATTGACAAAATCGCGGGCCTGTCGGATGGCGTTCTTGAAAGCCTTGGCATTGGAAGACCCATGCGCCTTGATTACCGGCCTGGATGTTCCCATCAAAGGGGCGCCGCCATACTCGGTATAATCCATCTGCGACTTGAAGGACTTCATCTTGGGAAGAACCAGCAACGCAGCAAGCTTTCCACGCAGCCCGCTGGTAAAAATACCCTTCAGCTTATTCATCAGCATTTTTCCCAGGCCCTCTGTCAATTTAAGAATAACATTCCCTGTAAAGCCATCCGCTATTACAACATCCGCATCCCCCCGTGGGATATACCGCGGCTCAATATTGCCTGTAAAGTTCACTGCACTGCATTCGGAAAGCAACCGGTATGCTGCAATTTGGAGATCCCCGCCTTTAGTTTCCTCTGCACCGATGTTGACCAAGCCTACCCGTGGATGGGGCACCTTCATAATCTTCTCCATATAAATCGAACCCATGATCCCGAACTGAACCAGCATTTCCGGACGGCATTCCAGATTCGCCCCTACATCCAGCAGGATATAGGCCCCTTTTTCACTCGGGATGATCGGTGCCAGTGCCGGACGTTTGACCCCTTTGATCCGCTTGACGATCAACGAGCCGCCTACGACAATCGCACCGGTGGAACCGGCACAGACAACGGCATCGCCCTCCCCGGCAGCCAAAAGCTGGAATGCCTTCGCCATAGAGGAATCTGCGTATTCTTTCAGCAGACTGGTCGGCTCTGCTTCCACTGGGATCACCGAGGGCGCGTGCTCCAACTGCATCCGGCTGAGATCTATCCCGTTTTCATCCGCCACCTGACGCAGCTTGGCTATATCCCCGGTCACCGTAATCTCGATGCCGTATTCCTCCATCGCCATGACGCATCCCTGAAGTACCGCCAAAGGCGCGTGATCCCCTCCAAAGCCGTCTACGATAATCCTCACTTGACATCCTCCTCACTTTCCAGCAATTCCCGCAGCACTGTATAGCCACGGGCTGAAATCTGTCTATAACGCTCCTTTTTATTCCGTACTGATTCATCCAGCGGAGGAAGGATCCCCATATTTGCGCCCATTGGCTGGAAATCCGTAACCGTCGGATCACTGATATAGGCGGCCAGCGCGCCCAGCATCGTGGTGCGGGGAAGCGTAATTTCCGGCCGGCTGGTCAGCCGTCTGGCCAGATGATTCCCGGCAAAAATCCCGGATGCGGCCGATTCCGTATATCCTTCTACTCCGGTAATCTGTCCGGCAAAATGGATCCTGGGTTCCGCACGAAGACAGAAATGGGCATCCAGCAGCCGAGGGCTGTCCAAAAAAGTATTGCGGTGCATGACACCATAGCGCAGGAACTCGGCCGATTCCAGCCCGGGAATCATCGAAAACACCCGCTTCTGCTCCCCGAATTTCAGGTTGGTCTGAAAGCCGACCAGATTATACAGGCTGCCCTCCGCATTTTCCCGCCGAAGCTGGACGCAGGCCCAGGGACGATACCCGGTACGGGGATCCCGCAGGCCGACCGGCTTCAGCGGGCCGAAACGGATGGTGTCCGGCCCCCGTTTCGCCATGACCTCAATCGGCATACAACCTTCATACACCTTGAAATCCCGGCGGTCGAAATCTTTCAGCGGAGCAGATTCCGCCTCCACCAGCGCCTGGTAAAACCGTTCATACTCCTCCCGGTTCATGGGGCAGTTCAGGTAATCCCCTTCCTCCCCTTCACCATAACGGGAAGCAGAAAAGACAATCTCCCGGTTGACGCTTTCCGCGGACACAATGGGAGCTGCCGCATCGAAAAAGCTCAAACCCTCCAACTCCACCAGCCGCTGGATTGCCTGAGCCAACGGCTCAGAGGTCAGCGGCCCGGAAGCAATGATGACCTCCCCTTCCGGAATCTGATCCAGCTCCTGCTCGATCACCCGAATCAGGGGATTCTCCCGGATCCGGCGGGTGATGTAATCCGAAAATTTTTCCCGATCTACCGCCAGTGCTCCCCCGGCGGCTACACCGCACTGTTCGGCGCTCTCCATCACCAGGGAACCGAACAGCCGCATTTCCTGCTTTAACATTCCCGCCGCACTGTCGGGCCGGGACGCTTTCAGCGAATTGGAGCAAACCAGCTCCGCAAACCCAGGGTAATGATGAGCCGGCGTGTATTTCTGCGGTTTCATCTCAACCAAATCGACTGAAATGCCAAACTTGGCCAACTGATGCGCCGCCTCACATCCTGCCAGTCCGGCGCCGATCACGCTTACTCTCATTCCTTGTCGATCCCTCTTTCATAGCTGCAAGACTCGTTCGAACAATAAATTTTAGCGGAACGCCCGGTCTTTTTCAGCAGGCTTTTCCCGCATTGAGGGCATTTTTCTTCCATCGGCTCATCCCACGAAAGGAAGGAACATTCCGGATTATGCTCACAGCCGTAAAATTTCTTCCCCTTCTTGGATTTTTTCTCCAGAATCTTTCCGCCACATAACGGGCAGACCCCCGGCGTAGCCGTGACAATCTTCTTGGTGTTTTTGCATTCCGGATATCCCGGACAGGCCAGGAACCGACCAAACCGGCCATTTTTAATGACCATATTCCGTCCGCAGAGCTCGCAGACTTCATCGGTTACTTCATCCGGCACCTTATAGGTAACACCCTCGGTATCCACTTCCGCTTTTTCCAGCGTTTTCGCGAAATCATCGTAAAATCCATGCAGGACGTCTTCCCATGGGACCTGGCCATCCTCGATGATATCCAGTTCCTTTTCCATATTGGCCGTAAATTCCGCATCCACGATTTTATCAAAATGCTCTTTCATCAGCCTAGTCGTAATTTCGCCCAGCTCGGTCGGTTTCAGCTGGCGGCCCTCCCGCTCCACATAATTCCGGCCCAAGATCGTCGTAATGGTCGGCGCATAGGTGGAAGGGCGGCCAATCCCGTTTTCCTCCAGCACCTTAATCAGCGACGCTTCTGTATAACGGGGAGGCGGCTGAGTGAAATGCTGGTTGGGCAGCAGCTTCTTCAGCTTGAGGAGATCCTTTTCTTTTAATTCCGGAAGAACTCCCTCTTTCTGCTCTTCTTCATCCTTGCCTTCTACATAAAGAACGGTGAAACCGTCAAATTTCACTGTAAAGCCAGATGCCTTGAAGGTATAACCCTCCGCGTCGATCTGCGCGGCAACGGTATCCAGCAGACAGCTTGCCATCTGGCTGGCAATGAACCGTTCCCAGATCAGCTTATATAATTTGTACTGATCTCCAGTCAGACTGCCTTTGACCTGTTCCGGGGTTAAGCCGGGCATGGACGGCCGGATGGCTTCATGAGCATCTTGAGCATTATTTTTGGCTTTATAGACGCGAGGAGTGGAGGGAATATAGGCTTTCCCATAACGCTCCTCAATATAGGCCTTCGCGGCGGCCTTTGCCTCATCTGAAATCCGCAGCGAGTCGGTACGCATATAGGTAATCAAGCCGACTGCGCCGATCCCTTCGACATCAACGCCCTCGTACAATTCCTGTGCTGCTTTCATGGTGCGGCGGGTCTGGAAGCCCAGCTTGCGGGAGGCTTCCTGCTGCATGGTCGAGGTGATAAAAGGAGGGGCTGGCGTTTTTTTCCGGACGCCCTTTTTCACCGACTCTACCACAAAAGCGGCATCCTGCACCGCTGCTACAATCTCAGCCGCTTCTTCCTGATTATGCAGCTTGACCTTCTTGCCTTCTTTTCCGTAAAATTGAGCCACAAACGGTTTGGAAGCAGAATCGGCAAGCAGGCTGGCTTCTACCGACCAGTATTCCTCCGGTACAAACCGGCGGATTTCATTCTCCCGGTCTACAATCATCCGAACTGTTACCGACTGTACACGGCCGGCGGAAAGCCCACTTTTGACCTTCTTCCAAAGGAAAGGGCTGAGCTTGTAGCCGACAATCCGGTCCAGAATCCGGCGGGCCTGCTGGGAATTGACCAAGTCCAAGTCCACTTTACGGGGCTCCGCCATGCCGGCTTTGACCCCGGTTTGGGTAATTTCATTAAAGGTAACCCGGTTTTTTTCTTCCAGATCCACCTTCAGCAAATGCGCCAAATGCCAGGAGATCGCTTCTCCCTCGCGGTCCGGGTCGGTCGCAAGATAGATCTTGCTCTTGCCCTTTGCGGCCGCTTTCAGTTTTTTAATGGTTTCCGACTGCTTGCGGATATTGATATACTTCGGCTCAAAATTATTCTCCACATCCACGCCCAGCCGGGATTTCGGCAGATCACGCACATGCCCCATTGAAGCAATGACATCGTATCCCCGGCCGAGATATTTTTTTATCGTCTTTGCCTTGGCCGGCGATTCCACAATGACCAGATTTTTTGCCATTTATCTCATCCTGTTCCCGCCAATATCAGCAGGAATTTCCTTTCTTATTTTTGTTCATGGGGAGGCTCCGTTGCCAGGTTGTAGCGTCCTCCCCCACAGGGCAAAGCCAGACCCGCCAATTCAAGCTGGGTCAACTCCGATAAAAGCAGCCCTGTTTCCATTCCGACTTCCGCGGCAATTTCGTCAATCTGCCGGGGCACAAAATGCAGGGCCTGATAAATCCGACGCTGCCCGTCTGTCAGCTTTTCCAATAAGGAAGCGGCTGCCTGGTCAAACCTCCGGCGCTGTTCCTTTTCCCTATCCGGATCCAACCGAGGGGCGGCAGGGAGAACCTCCCGCTGTGTTTCACGATAGGGCACCGCCGGCTTCACCCAATCCGCCATCGGAGTTTTGGATTGAATCAATTCCCCATACTGCTCCCGGTACTGGCTGAGGATATCCTCTGTGCAAAAACAGGGAATCGCCCCGTCCCGCAAAAATGGGATTACCCCTGCATAGCTTGGGGAAAACACATCCGCAGGCGGAAGGCAAAAACATTCCTTCCCCTGCTCCAACGCATGGTTCAGGGTCAGCAAAGAACCGCTTCTCATCGGTGCATGAGTAACCAAGGTTCCCAGCGACAACCCGGAAAGCAAGCGGTTCCGGGTTGCAAAGTACCGGCTGCTGACATGAGTCCCAGGCGGAAGTTCCGTCAGCAGGACTCCCTGTCTGGCCAGCCGGACCTTGACACCATGCGTCGCCTCGGGATAATCAATGTCCATCCCACAGGCCAGTATACCGATACTTTTCCCGCCGGCATCCAGAGCCGCTTCATGGGCGGTCTTATCAATTCCCACCGCGCATCCGCTGACAACAGTGACCCCGGCAGATGCCAGCTCGGAAGCCACCATCCGAGTAAACCGTTCCGTATAAGCCTCGGTTTCCCGTGTGCCTACAATCGTAATGCTGAGCGGGTTTTTCAGCACGGAAAGATCCCCGATCGCATACAGCAGAACTGGAGGGCCGTAAATATCCCGTAGCCGCGCCGGGAAATGTTCGTCTTCATAAGAAATCAACATAATCCGTTTTCGGCGGCATTCCTTCAGGATATACTCCGCCCGGCCCACGGAAACTGTTTTCATCCGACGGATTTCGGTCTCCGGCAATGAATAGAGGGAGGCGACCTCCTCCACCGGCATTTTCATCAAGGCTTCCGGAGATACCCCCTGCTCCAAAAGCTGCCGAGGACGGTCGCTTCCATAAGAAAACAGCTGGGAAAACCAAATCCATGCTAATATTGGCTCCATACGGCAACTCCTCTTTTTATTTTGTCATTTCCCAAAGCAAAATACACGCCGCCATCGACGCATTCAGTGATTCTGTGTTCCCTGACATCGGGATCGTCACCCGCTGGGTACACTTTGCTGCCAACTCCGGCGGAAGCCCGTTTCCTTCGTTTCCAATCAGCAGGACGGCTGGATCATCAAAAGCCAGCTTTCCCAGAAGGGCGGCATCCGGATCCAACACAGCAGCATAAGTAGATACCTGCCTGCGCCTCAATTCTTC
Source organism: uncultured Clostridia bacterium (assembly GCA_947649285.1). Taxonomy (GTDB): domain Bacteria; phylum Bacillota; class Clostridia; order Oscillospirales; family Ruminococcaceae; genus Paludihabitans. The sequence continues at coordinate 6,531 of CANSRB010000045.1, read as the reverse complement.
CAGCAGTATTCCAGCCTCATCTACCTGGTAAAAAGGCATCCGGAAGACCGAACCCATACTTCCCCGAATTACTTTGGGATTATAAATATCGCAGGTATGATCCGCTAGAATCACACCCTCCACGCCGAGTGCTTCGGCGGTACGGATCATCGTCCCTACGTTGCCGGCATCCTGAAGCCCAACCAGCACCAGGTAACGCCCGCTTGTTTCTATTTTATCCAGCGAAAACGATTTGTCAAGCTTTTGGGCAATAGCATAAACCCCTTGGGGCGTTTGGGCCTGGCTGAGCTTTTTTTCCAAAACGGAAGGGATTTGGCATACGCGAAGCCCTTGAAAAAGTTTTTCTAACTCCTGTTCCTGCTTACAGAAACAGGTTTCGGTCACAAAAACCATTTCAATAGACAGCCCGCTTTGCACGGCTTCCCGGAACAGCTTCACGCTTTCAAGCACAAAACGCCCTGTACGGTCGCGCGCTCCTTTAGAGGAGGCCAATTTTCCATATTCTTTGATCCAAGCGTTGTCTTTAGAGGTAATCTGCTGCATAAATGACCTTCCTTCCCGTATACAAAAGCCGAAGCCAGACGAATTTTGACGAACAGCCATATACGAAAACACGCCCGGGTCGTTAGAGGACGCGGGCGAGTCGCAGTTATTTCCTATTTTACAGCAGCTTTTGCCTGTTCGCAGAGAGCAGTAAAAGCAGCAGCGTCATGGATTGCAATTTCAGAAAGCATTTTGCGGTTCAGCGTTACGCCGGCTTTTTTCAGGCCATTCATAAAGGAAGAATAATTCATCCCGTTCATTTTGCAGCCAGCCGAAATACGGGTGATCCAGAGTTTTCTGAAGTCGCGTTTTTTCTGTTTACGGCCGATATACGCATACTGGCCGGATTTCATGACTGCTTCTTTCGCTGTTTTGAAGAGCTTGGATTTGCCTCCCCAATAGCCTTTGGCCAGTTTCAATGTTTTATTTCTTCTCTTACGAGTTGCCATTGCTCCTTTAACACGAGCCATAATTTATACCTCCGTTTGTCCTATCAATCGATTATTTGTAAGGGATCAGCTTTTTCACTGCGGCTACGTTGGTCTTATCCACGTAAGCGCCCTTGCGCAGACCTCTTTTTCTTTTGGTGGTTTTTCCATGGCCGTTCAACAGATGGCTCTTATTGGCATGAGCGCGTTTAACCTTGCCGTTTTTGGTCAGCGCAAAACGTTTTTTGGCGCCGGAATGTGTTTTCAGTTTAGGCATAATGAAAGCCTCCTTATTTCCTTTTACTTTGTTGTTTTCGGTGCAATAAACATGGCCAGACTGCGGCCTTCCATTTTGGGCGCTTTTTCCATAACGCCGTCTTCCCCGCAGGCCTGAACAAACTGCTCGAGCAATCCCTTCCCCATCTCCGGATGCGCCATCTCGCGGCCGCGGTAACGGACGCTGACTTTCACCTTATCTCCGTCGCGAAGGAATTTGCGCGCATGGGACACCTTGGTATTCAGATCGTGCGTATCAATATTCAGGGACATCCGCACTTCTTTGATCTCCACTGTTTTCTGATTCTTCCGCGCCTCTTTGTCGCGTTTTGCCTGCTCATAGCGGTATTTGCCGTAATCCATAATCTTACAGACCGGCGGAGTAGCCATCGGCGCAATTTTAACCAGATCGAGATTTTTCTCAACCGCCAGTTTCAGTGCGTCTTTGGAACTCATAATACCAAGCTGGCTACCGTCACTGTCTACCAGACGGACTTCCTTATCCCGGATTTCTTCGTTCATGGGCAAGTCATTACTTTTGCTAATAATAAAGCACCTCCATCATATGGGCAGAACCCGAAACTGTAAATACAAAACAAAAGCGCAGACAAAACATCCACGCTTTTTAACAACAGTTCAAAAACTCTCGTTTTTTGTATTGACCCAGCGCGTTCTGTTACGGCAGGGTGAGAACGTGGAACAGTTCTGCTTTGTTTTCTTAGTAAGGATACCACGGATTTTCTGAGTTGTCAACCCCTTTGGATGGGATTTTCGAATTTGCAAGCAGTAATATTAAATTACAAAAATAATTGGGATCCGAGCCGACGTTTCGCACAGTAAGAAAAGTTAGAAACCGGTAAGGAATTCTGGAAAGAAAGTGATTTAGTGAAAAAACAAAGAAAGATCTGCACCAGGGCGGACAGGCTCCGGCAAATGTCAGACAGTGAGCTTCGGAATTTTTTCTACAACCTTCGACAAGACTTTTGTTTCTATGGCTGCGCTTACTATGACGACTGCTGTCACTGTCCTCCTGGATCCGGCGTTCCAGATTGCCAAGACGGAATCAAGGTGTTTTTGCAGGAAGCGGTTACCGATGAACAATGGAACTTCGATTGCCAACGCTTTTTTGAAATCTAAGTTTTTCTTAGATCATGTAGAGTTAGAATAAAAGAAAGAAGGATGAAAATGGAAAGAATGGTTTTGAGCGTTGCCGTCATGGACTTTAAAGATGCGAAAACTGGAGAAGTGCGCTGTATGTACAAGGTCTATTTTGCGGATGATTCCGGCAGTGTGGGGTATGTCTATTCAGCGGAGGAGTATGCTGCCGGAGATGTGGCGCAGCTGATCCCAGCGGTTAACAAAGAGGGCCGTTTAACCCTGAAAATTAAACGATCTGTATAGAATCCAGAAGCTGTAACTTGTGGATCAGCTCGCATATTCATATTACATATTACAAAATGTATAACAGGTAGGGGCGCCGAAGGCGCTCCTACTCTTACTTGATAAGTGCCACATTATGTCATCACACAAGAGATACACCCATGTTTTCCAGCCGGGGAATATCCTTTCCGGCCTCCCGGAAGCGGTAGTCAAATACAACTGCAAGGTTCGGTATTTCCCGGATAACACGATCAGGATTTCTTGTTTTTCCCGTCCGATCTACAATCCGGACGGATTTGAGGAACGGAAAGACGAATTGGAAAACAGAAAGGGTAAACGAAAAAAATCAGAGGATTCAGCATCTATGGACGAACAGCAGCCTCGAAACGACAATTTGAAACGTTCTTTGGACCGGGCGTTTGAAATCGGGTTCAGCAATGACTTCCAGTATTTTGTGACTTTGACCTTGGACAAGAAAAAAATCGACCGCTACGACCTCGACCAGATTTATCCAAAACTCAAAAACTGGCTTTCAAACGGGGTTTCCCGCTGGGGGATGGATTATATCATCTTTCCCGAGTATCACAAGCGGCGTGAGGGCGAGGAGAAACGCGCCGTACACTTTCACGGGCTGTTCAACGGGCGATTATCCATGACGGACAGCGGCCACAAAACCCCGGAGGGCAAGCCAATTTACAATCTGGACGGCTGGAAGTACGGGTTTTCTACGGCGGTCGAGCTTGATGGGAAATCTGCGGTGATCTATTATGTCACCAAGTACATAAGTAAGGAAAACGAGCGGATTTTCGGCAGATCGTACCTCTCAGGCGGGCGAAGTCTGAAACGGGAAATCCCGGCGGAATACCTGAACATGGATTACGAAAGCTTTGACGGGGATGAATACCATATCAAGGCGGCTAATATGAGCGTTAAATACAAAACGTTCAGCTTGGGAGAATAGGAGAAAATTATGTTTTACGATGAAAACGGCTTCCATGCTTGGCGGTTCTTCGCTTTTCTGCTGCTGGTCTGCGGCCTGACACTGGGGATTGCCTGCGCTGCTCTGGCTGAAAGCCCGGAGCGGGATTCCCCGGAGGTTATAGATCAGCAGGAAGAATCATTGGATCTGTACGAACCGGAACAGGCTGTTACCATAACCGCCGGAGCGGTGGTCGCGGAGCTGGCCAGCATCCGGCAGACCCAGGAAATTCTTGTATTTGGGATTGTCCCGGCACTTCTGACGTTTTTCTTGGTCTGGAAAGGGCTATACTGGATTTTTTCCCGGTATGTTTGGATTTAGCTTTCAACGCCATCCGGAGGGCGTTTGAAATAGATAAAATTTTGAAAGGATAGAAATTATGGGAACTATTTTAATGGAAGTTTCGGCTTCTTCTTCTCCGCTGATTACGGCGGATATGCTGACCCCGATCACAGAAACGATTACGGATAATGTGGGGGTTATTCTTCCGGCACTGCTGCCGGTGCTGGGCTTGGTCGTTGTGATCGGCCTTGTCCCCAAGCTGATCAAACGCTTCGCATCATAACAACTAGGCAAGTAAGAGAGGGGGCGGTCTGATGGGTGTGTATCCAATCACCGAGGAGATGCTTCAGCCGATTCTGGATGCGTTGATCTTAAATCTGGACGTTTTTGTCCCTGGCTTGATTGCTGTTTTCGGTCTGATTATCACGATCCGGGTCGTCCCCTCCCTGATTGCCGATATCTTACGAAATTGAGGCGGTTTGTTATGACTAATTTAACTGGGATTCCGATCACGTTTGATGCTATTTTCGAAATATTTGAAGGGGTATCAAGTACAGTTTTTAGCTATATGCCGATGTTTATTGGTATTACAATTATTCTGATTGGGGTTCGTGTTATTCCTATGTTGTTTAATAAATTCACTAGCTGATCTAAGCGGTTATCTTTTGGGGGCTTTAAGCTCCCATTTTTTTATGGAGGTTTTACAATGCTTATTTTACTTGCAACAGGATTTAATATTCCCTACAATCCGTTTGATATGGAGCTTCTTACACCTTTTATCAATGATGTAAAAGATAAAATTATTATGGGAGCTACTCTAGGTATGATGGGATTTGTAGCGATTACTGGTTTATTGGCTTTGTTTAATATTATCAAAGGCTTATTCCGTTGATAGGAGGATTCTATGAAAATCACTCCTAAAAAAGTCCTAACGAGTCTGATCGCGCTGCTGACCGCCGGAGGAGTGGCAACCTTCGCCAACTCCGCCGAGCCGCTTCCGGCTTCGGTTAATACAAATCCCCGCCGCTGTGACTGTGATTGTTACTGTGATTACTGTTTAAATGGCCGTTGCACTTTCAAGCGGGAGGTGGGTGCATGAAACGATTTTTTGTCATCCTCTGCACCGTCCTGCTGCTGTTTTGTTCGTTCGCTGGTACTGCTTTTGCACTCCCGGCGAACGAAAAATCCGAGTATGTCCCGATCGTTCCGGAGTTTTTGACTGTCTCCGGCGGGACGGTTAAAGTCAATACTAAGTATGATACTGACAGCAGCACAGCTAAGGCGTTTTTTTCAGACTTTTACACTTATCCTTACCTGATTATCGTATCCCAGGAGACCTATAACGACTATGTGCCCCCGGTCAAGCCGGGGACAGGCTCAAGTATTAAACAGGTTTACGTTGGTGAGGACAAACGCTGGTCGCTCACCTTCCTTAAAATCAAAGTCAACAGCTTTTACTTTACGGTCGCTGATCCGGATTCCAGCGCAGCGGACGCGATTCGCTCCCACCCGGTACGGTTCCATCATCCCACCGGGACAGTGGAGCAGCTTACATATCGTTACGACTACAGTAAAAAGACTTTCGATCCACCGTCAAAGTCTACGAGTTCTACAGTTTGGCTTTCCTACGTGGTTGGGTCGTCGCCGGTGTCGCCCATCCAGTACGACTACAACAAAGAAGTCGGTATTCTCTACAGCGAGGATCGCAAGCGGGAAGCCGGTTTCGAGATTGGCAACACGCTGGGTTCGGCTCCAAACCTGCCGCTTTATTACTATAATTGGTGGCTGTTTAAGAAGAACATTACTAACGACTTCAAACCCGACCCGCCTACCAGCAGCGACGTTTCCTCTGGTTCCGGCGGCAGTTCTTCCAGTTCTGGCGGAAGCTCCTCCGGTTCCAGTGGCAGCAGCTCTTCGGGTTCATCCTCTGGTAGTGGATCGGGCGGATCTTCTTCCGGTTCTGGTGGATCATCTTCTGGCGGGAGTTCTTCCGGATCCGGCGGCTCATCTTCCAGCGGCGGTAGCTCCTCCAGCCCCGGCGGCTCGTCCGAGGATGACTGCCCCTGTGAATGTCCGGACTGCTCCGGGTCAGCCAGCAGCGGGACATCCTCCGGTGGCGGGTCAGGCGGGGGAAGCAGTTCGGGTTCCTCGGGTTCTGGCGGCGGGAGTTCTTCCGGCGGCTCCGCATGGAGCCCCGGAGAACCCGGCGGCAGTCCCTGGGATTTTCCGATTTTCAATCCGGATGACTACCCGCACGAGGAACTGCCCTTTGACGGCTTTGATCCTTATGCCGGGATCCCGTCCGTATCCTATCCGCTTTATGATTTTTCCCTGCCCTCTGATGCTGGCGGCGGGATTTATTGGAATCCGGTCGGGATGATTTTCCGGCCGAATCTAAAAAGGAGGTTTTTGTGTTGAAAAAGGTAATAGCGGTCTTGCTTTCGGCGGTGCTGTTCTGCATGGCTTCGGGTACGGCATTTGCAGAAAATGAAGAATATTTCCTGGATTCAGGCGCAATGTTGGCGGCTTCTTATTGTAGTCATAATTATGCTAGTTCTAAATTTGTTGATGCTGAAACTGGTGAGATCGGTCCTTTTATTGTATCATCAATTGATGAAGAGTTTATGCCTGTTTTTTATGAGA
>CANSRB010000044.1 GCA_947649285.1 uncultured Clostridia bacterium | reverse complement strand
TATAATCAAACAACTTGAAAAGAATCTTTGATTCTTTTCAAGTGCTGCGGCTTATAGCCGCAGCAGGCCGCGCACCGCCTTGGTTTAGATTTCATAGGCAAATACAGCGTGTTTCACACGCAGGCGGGCAAAGCCCGCCTGAAAAATAGCATTGCTATTTTTCAGGTTATTTGACTATATCCAATCCAGGATAAAAGGTTCGGATTGGATTTCAGCATGGACTGGGATTGAAATAGGGGATTCTGTGCAAGCATGACAAAGCGTTCCTGCCCTATTTCGAAAAATCAGGCAGAAACGTTCGTCAGTTAAAAATTAGGAAAAGGGATTGGCCTTGCCGTATTTATCGACCCAAGCCTGCGGCATAATCATATTGGGATTATTCGCCGCCGCGGAAGTATCGACTTTCGCGCTTTCACCCGGGCGAACCCTTCTGGCCACCACTACCATACGGTACGGAGTGCTGAGCGAAGAATCGATCTGATCGTCACAGGTCGAAAGGCTGATCATGTAGTCGCCGTACTTCACATCTACACCAGTGGTAAAGTAGGTGCGCTTATTCATTTCCTCCAGGAAGAGGTTGAATTCACCTTCGGTTACGTCGATATAGTCGTGGTAGTTAAACAGCTCGGGGCTGCTGATATCGGTATTCGCGATAAAAGCGCCGATGATTTTATATTTGCCCTTGCCGTAAATCGTATCGAAATTGATGATCGGATGCTGCTGATAGTACGAAACATCACGATAGGATTTCAGCGCGGTAAAATAGGAACCGTCCTTCGACGCATGGCCGTAAATGGTGATATTTCTGCTGTTCAGCTCCTCATCCGGGTTGATCGTTGCGCGGTAATCCGCAAACGGTACGCCCAGCGCATTTTTCTTGAAGAAAGTATGGTTGAGGTAGTATTCATTATCGCTGGTCTGAACCACCGGAGTATTCAGCTTGGTGCCTGCAATGCTCAGATGGCCGACAACGTCCTTGTTCTGCTCATGCAGTTGGTTAAAGTCTGAAATAACACCGGTGTCCGGGTCGACTTCCTCCTTTTCGGTCGGGGCAACATAATCCTCATCATTAGAGGCATCTTCGATCCCCTGTGCCGGTGTGTAAAGCTCATTTGCTTTTTGCTGATTGGACTGGATCGTATTGTATTTATTCCATACCAAAAATCCCATTACGGCGGCAAATACCAGCAGCACCGCTACAACGCCAATAATAATCGCCTTCACCCGGCTGTTATTTTTCTTTTTCGCCGGTGATTTTCCCGGAGCAGCGGGACGAACCGGTTTTTTTCCCGGAACTGGTTTCTGATCCATTTTCATCTGAAACTTCAATCCTTTCTCTTTCCAACCGCCTATGCCCGGAGGCTGGCGATTTTTTATTTTATTCCAAAACGTATATTTTTAGTTGAGTATACATTTCGTTGACTTCTTATTCAAAAGGGGTCTGCTTTTTATATTTCTTGACCCATTCCTTTGGCATCTCTACATTTTTGTTGATCGACGCTTTGGAAACATCCACCTCTTCGGACTCGCCGGGACGGACTTTGCGGGCGATCAGCGCCATACGGAACGGGGTCGAATTGCTGTTCTCGACTTCCGTGTCACAGGTGGAAAGCGCCAGCAGTTGGTCGCCGTATTTGACGTCCACTCCGGTGTGGAAATAACTCCGCTCTGAAACCGTCTTGATATAATATTCAAATTGGGCCGGATCCATATCCACATAGTCATGGAAGTTGAAGAGCTCTGGGTTGCTGTCCATATTGATGTCGGTGTTGAGCATCATCAGGCCGATGACCTTATACTGCCCCTGGCCGTAGATGGTATCGAAGGTGATAACCGGATGTTCCTTATAAAAATCAAAGTTCTTATATTCTTTTACCGGTGCAAAATAGGAGCCGTCCTTGCCGGAATGCCCGTAAACCGTGATGTTGTTGCTCTGGATCACCGGCGAGAAGGTTGCGCGGTAATCGGCAAACGGCACACCGAAGGGGTTGCTCTTGTGGTCCAGCGTATGATCCAGATAATAAGCGTTGTCGCTCCCCTGTACAACCGGCAGATTCAGCTTGGTGCCATCGATCTTGATAAAGCCGACCACATCTTCATTCTGTTTATACAGCTCATTAAACGAAGGGATAACCCCTGTTTCAGGATCCAGATCCCCTCCCGGTTCTTCTTCATCCTCCTCTTCCCCGCTGCTTTCGCCGCTGGAGGATCCTTCCGCCAAGCTGGACTTGTCGGACGAAGGATAAAGGTTTGCGGCAGATTCTGCGTTATTGCTTCCGACCGCATATTTGTTGATGACGACGCAGCCGATCACAATTGCCGCTATAACCAGGACAGCAACGCAGATTGCAATGATTTTCCCCATCCGCTGACGCTTGTCGTCGTTTTTGTTCGGCACAAAGATATCACAGAACCATTGGCCGACGCTTTTTTTCTGTTCGTTGGTTGGTTTGTTCTCCTGCATATACTTCTCTCCCTTTTATCAGGCTGCCGGAAAACCCGGCCTTGCCTGTAATAAACGTTTCTTTTCCGGCTGGATTTCAGCCGCGCGATGTTTCCCCCGCTTCGGCCAGCACCGAAAGCGCCAGCTCCAGCAGCCGGAGCACCGCTGTTTCCCGGATGGCTTCACGGTCGTTCCCACACTCCTCCAGAAGGTTCAGCTGCTCATGCCGTGTCTGACCCAGCAGCCAGACGCAGATATGCACCGTTCCCACCGGCTTTTGAGGGGTGCCCCCTCCTGGCCCAGCGATACCCGTGGTGGAAAGGCCCATTTCTGCCGGTGCTTTCCGCGCCGCGCCTTCTGCCATCTGGAGCGCAACCATGCGGCTGACCGCTCCAAAGGCTTCCAGCGATTCACCGGAAACACCCAGCTCACGCTGCTTAACCGCGTTGGAATAGGTGATTACCCCATAGTCCAGCACGCCCGAAGCGCCCGGTACCGAGGTCAGCACCTGGGTGACCATGCCCCCCGTGCAGCTTTCCGCTGCCGCGACCTTCCATCCGCGGCGGAGCAGCCCGTCAATCAGCCGGGCCGCGGATTGATGCAGCTCCTGCTGCCGCCTAGCATGATTCATCCTGCCGCCTGCTCCATCTTAATGGTTTTCCTCTCAATCCCGGCAACGGCCTCCTCCAGCAGCGGTTCAAAATCGAAGCTGGCCTCTGCCTTCTCCACCTGGTTCAAGGTGGGCCGGGTCTTGGGACGCTTGGGGGTAAAAACGGTACAGCAGTCCTCATAGGGCAGGATTGAGGTTTCAAAGGTATCAATCCGACGGGCAATCTGCACGATATCGCTCTTATCCATCCCGATCAGCGGACGGAATACCGGACGGTCAGCCGCTGCGTTGGTTGCGGCCAGCGCGAGCACCGTCTGGCTGGCCACCTGGCCGAGGCTTTCCCCGGTAATCAGGGCGGGAACCCCTTCCCGCTCCGCCACCCGGATGGCAATTTTCATCATCAGGCGGCGCATCAATATGGTAAACAGCTCTTCCGGGCAATGATCCCGGAGGGCTTCCTGGATTTTAGTAAAAGGCACACAGTAAAAGGTGATATCACCTGCATAGCCGGACACCTTTTCCAGCAGGGTTTCTACCTTCGCCAATGCACGGTCGCTGGTATAAGGGGGGCTGACAAAGTGCATCGCCGAGAGCTTCATCCCGCGGCGGGCCATCAGATAACCGGCCACCGGGGAGTCGATCCCGCCCGAAACCAGCAGCATGGCTTCCCCGCTGGTGCCTACCGGCAGACCCCCTGCCCCCGGAAGCTGCGCCCCATGCAGATAGGCCGCTGTATCCCGGATCTCGACCGTTACCGTCACTTCGGGATGATGGACATCCACCTTCAGGTGGGGATACGCCTCCAGCAGCGCGCCACCCAGCTCCTGCTGAAGCTCGGGGGACTTGAACGGGAAGGTTTTATCCGACCGCTTGGCGTTTACCTTGAAAGTTTTGGCCTTTTGCAGGGCATCCTTTAGATAGACGGCGGCGTCCCGTTTAATCGCGTCCAGATCCTTTTCCGTCACCAGCGCCCGGGAAAACGCCGCGATCCCGAACACCTTCCCGACCTGCTCCACCGCTTCTTCCAGGTCGGCTTCCCCAACCGGGCGGACACAGATCGTCGACTGCGCTTTTGTAATCTCAAATTTCCCGAGCTTTTTCAGCCGCCAGCGGATATTCTTCATCAGGACATCCTCAAAGCTTCCCCGGTTCAGCCCCTTGAGCGCAATCTCTCCATTTTTTATCAACAACACTTCATTCATCTGTAAATTGACCTACCTCCGGCTTTCCAGCAGGAAAAGCCCATTATCCTCTTGCTATACAGCCGCCTTGAACTTTACAGGCGGCGGCTGGGCGTGAAAAACGCGCCTGTCTTTTCAACTGCGCTGCCTATATCATACCTGATTAAACGCAAAAAAGCTACAGGATTTGACTATCTTTGCTTCGCAAGCGAAGAAATTCCCTCTTTCACCCGGAAAACCAGTTCCTCCAGCATCTCTTTTGTCGTGTCTGCACAGAAACTGACCCGGACCGTTTCGTCCGCTGTCCGCCGGTCCACGCCCAGCGCTTCCAGTACCCCGCTCGGTTTCCCTTTGGAGCAGGCGCTCCCACTGGACACATAAATCTCGAACTGCTCGAGATAATGCAGCAGGATTTCGGAGCGGATCCCCCGCACCGCCAGGCTGACGATATGGGGGGCGCAGTTCTCCCCGGAATGGACGGTCACCTCCGGGATGGCGGCCAGCTGCTCCAGCAGTCCCGCCTTCAATGCACGGTAATGCTGGAGATTCTCCTGCAAATAGGGGAGCTGCGCCTCTGCCGCCGCGCCGAACGCCGCATACAGCTGCACCGGCTCGGTGCCGGAACGCAGGCCCGCCTGCTGCCCGCCGCCGAAGCTCCGGGGCAGGATCCGCACCCCTTTCCGGATCCAAAGCGCACCGATCCCCTTGGGCGCGGCGGCCTTGTGCCCGCTGATGCTGAACAGATCAAGCCCCGAAGATTTCAGCCGGATCGGCAGCTTCAAAAACGCCTGAACCCCGTCTGCGTGAACCAGCGTCTGGGGATTTTTGGCCTTGACTGCCTGGGCAATCTGCTTTACCGGCAGAATCAGGCCGGTTTCATTATTGACCATCATGGCGGAAACCAGGATGGTATCCTCGTCCACGGCCTGAGCGAACTGTTCCGGCGTATAGCCCTCCGGCCCGGCGGGAGGAAGGATTTTCACCCGGAAGCCCCGGCGTTCCAGCTCCTGCGCCGCTTCCAGCACAGAAGGATGCTCCACCGCCGTCGTCAGGATGGTTTTCCCTCTCCGCTTCAGGGCTTCGGCCGCGCCAATCAGTGCCAGGTTATTCGCCTCGGTCGCGCCGGAGGTAAACAGCAGTTCCCCCGGCGCACAGGAAAGCGCCGCCGCAAGCTGTATTTTGGACTGGTCCGCAAGCTGTTCCGCCGCAAACCCTTTTTTATGTAACGAGGAGGGATTCCCAAAAACGGTTTCCATGGCCTGGCAGCAGGCCGCAGCCGCTTCCCGGCAGACCCGGGTCGTTGCGCTGTTATCCAGATAAATCTCCAAAAAATCCGCTCCTTTCTCCCTCAATCTCTGCTCATATTTTTTTATTATACACTACCTTGATCAAAAATTCTACATTTTTTTGAGGAAAAAGAGGCTCCTTGCGCGAATATTCTTTCCAATCCAGGAAAAAATAGAATACGAATACAGTCTGTACCCAAAAAATTTCCGAATTCCGGCAGTTTTTCCAGACAGGGCGCAGGCTCTTTCGGAAAATCCCATACAAAGGAGTGCTTCCCTTATGACTCTGACCCTTTCCCGACGCGGGGTGATCCGTACCGTCAGCTTTGCCGCAGCGATCGCCCTGACCGCCTCCGGGCTGACCTGGGTTTCCCGCCGCGAAGCCGCCCAAGCCCGGCAGGCGCTGGAATACCGTTATATGCAGAGCGTCAACGATCTGACCTCCCATGTGCAGAACATCGAAAGCGGGCTGACCAAAGCCCTGTATGCCAAAACCCCCGAAATGCTGACCGGCATTTCCAGCAAGCTCTGGCGGGAAGCCGGCTTCGCCAAAAACTCGCTGGACAGCCTCCCCGTAGAATACCTGGAGCTGCAAAATACCAACAAGCTCCTCTCCCAGGTCGGCGATTACTGCGTCAGCCTTTCCAAGGAATTCGCCCGGGGCCGGGAGATTACCCCGGAACAGCGGGACAACCTGCTCCAGCTCAAGCAATACTGTGAAACCATGCTGGGCGATGTCCTGGCGGTCAGCGATGGGCTCCGAACCGGCTCCATCAGCCTGGCGAAGGTAGAGGATCACCTCAATCATGATTTTGATGACAGCCCTCAGCCCGCCAATATCGCCGAAGGCTTCCTCGAATTTGAAGAAGGCTTCACCGCCTACCCCACCTTGATTTATGACGGCCCCTTCTCCGACCATATTTTACAGAAGGATCCGGAGCATCTCAAAGGGAAGTCCAATGTTTCCCGCGCGGACGCCCGAACCAAGGCTGCTGAGGTATCCGGACTGGAAGAAGCCGGCCTGGCAGACGGCAACGACGAGGATTCCCGGATGCCTTCTTATGTATTCACCGCGGAAGGCGCCGAGATTTCGATCACCAAAAAAGGCGGATTCCTGTCCTATATGCTGAAATCCCGGGAAATCGGGGAGCCGTCCCTTTCCCATGAGGAAGGGATGGCTCGAGCTCAGGAATTCCTGAACCGGCTGGATGTTGCCCCCACCCGCTCCACCTATTACGAGGTTTCCGGCAATATCATGACCATCAACTTTGCCTATGACCAGAAGGAAGACCAGCTGCTGGTCTATCCGGACCTGATCAAGGTCAGCGTTGCGCTGGATAACGGGGAAATCACCGGGTTTGACGCCCGCGGGTTCCTGACCAACCATATCTACCGGGAGATTGTCAGTCCCAAACTCACCGCCGAAGAGGCGCGCGGGTCGGTCAGCGAGCTGCTGAACGTAGAGAAAAGCCAGCTCTGCCTGATCCCGACGGGTGGCCTGGGCGAGGTGCTCTGCTGGGAATTCAAATGCAAGTCGGACGATGGGGAGGATATCCTGGTGTATGTCAACGCCGCTACCGGTGCAGAGGAACAAATCCTGATCCTGCTCATCAGTGAAAACGGGCAGCTGACCCTGTAGTCTGCTGAAATTACCCTGCTGTAAATTACAATGAAATAATCAGCCCAAAAGGCCGCTCCCCGCTTACCGCAGGGAGCGGCCTTCTATGTTTCTTCACAGCAGGGATTAGTCGTCCAATTCCTTGTTCCAGGAATACATCTTCCGCAGTTCCCGGCCGACTTCCTCCAGCTGATGCTCCGCGTGGATCCGGCGCTCCGCATTGAAATGCGGACGGCCAACCCGGTTCTCCAAAATCCAGTTCCGGGCAAAGGTGCCGTCCTGGATCTCTGTCAGCACTTTCTTCATCTCTTTCTTGGTTTCCTCGGTGATAATCCGCTTCCCGATCTCGTAATCGCCGTATTCCGCCGTGTCCGAAATCGAGTACCGCATCCGGGAGAAGCCGCCCTGATAGATCAAATCTACAATCAGCTTCATCTCATGGATACATTCAAAGTAAGCGTTCTGCGGATCATAGCCGGCTTCCACCAGGGTTTCAAAGCCCGCCTGCATCAGTGCGGTCACGCCGCCGCAAAGCACCGCCTGCTCCCCAAAGAGGTCGGTTTCCGTTTCCTGCTTGAAGGTGGTTTCCAGCACGCCGGCGCGGGAACCGCCGATCCCTGCCGCATAGGCCAGTGCCGTATCCATGGCATGGCCGGACGCATCCTGATAAACCGCCGCCAGCGCGGGAACCCCTTTGCCCTCCTGATATTCATACCGGACGGTATGGCCCGGGCCCTTCGGCGCGACCATGACAACGTGGATATCTTTCGTCGGGACGATCTGGCCGAAATGGATATTGAAGCCATGCGCGAACATCAGGGTTTTCCCGGCCGTCATATAAGGTTCGATGCTTTCGTAGTAAACCGCCGCCTGTTTTTCATCCGGCAGCAGGATCATTACGATATCCGCCGCTTTGGCTGCCTCCGCTACCGTGCGCACCGTTAAGCCCGCCTTTTTCGCGCGCTCCGCCGATTTACTGCCCTCGTACAGCCCGACAATAACCTCCAGACCGCTGTCATGCAGGTTCAGCGCATGAGCGTGCCCCTGGGAGCCGTAACCGATAACGGCGATCGTCTTTCCCTGAATAAAATCCAGATTGCAGTCCTGCTGATAAAAAATCTTTGCCATTGGAATCTTCCTCCTGTTGTTTTTCAAGTATGTTGACTCTATAAACTCTGCCCGGTTGGGCAGGGATTCAGCTTGATTCAGACCCGGATTACGCTGCCGCCCTTTTCCAGGGCGATTGTGCCGGTCCGGACAATTTCCAGCACCTGATACGGCTTGAGCAGTTCGCAGAGGATCTCCAGCCGGTCGGCCGTATCCGAATGCTCGATCGTGAGGGTTTCACAGGAAATGTCGCTGACCCGGGCGTCCATCACCCGGACAATGTCCATAATCTCGCTCCGGGTTTTCGGGGAACAGGCCACCTTGACCAGCATCAATTCCCGGGAAACCGTATCCCCTGCCGGCAAGCGGCGGAGCTTGATGACGTCGATCAGCTTATTGAGCTGCTTTTCCACCTGCTCGACCATATAGTCGTCCCCGTTCACAACGATCGTTACCCGGGAGACTGTCGGGTCGTCCGTAATCCCCACTGCCAAGCTGTCAATATTGAAGCCCCGCCGGGCAAACAGCCCCGAAATCCGGGACAAAACCCCGGCGTGGTTCTCCACCAGAATCGAAATGGTTTGTTTCATCCTCCCGCCTCCTTTACAGTGTGGGTTCCGCCGGATCAATCCGGCATTCCAGCAGGAAGGGGACATGGCTTTCCAACAGCTCCTGCACACAGCGGTCAATCTCCGACGCATCCGAGAGCGTCCGCGCCCGGATGCCGTAAGCCTCCGCCAGCTTGGCAAAATCCGGGTTCCCATCCAGCAGAACGCCGGCCTGACGGCCCCCATAGTGGAGATCCTGCAATTCCCGGACCATCCCGAGCCGTCCGTTGTTCATCACCAGCATCTTCACCGGGATTTGATTCGCGCAGAGGGTTGCCAGCTCCATCATCTGCATCTGGAACGACCCATCCCCGCAAACCGCAATGACCTGCCGCTTGGGCGCGGCCAGCTTGGCCCCATAAGCCGCTGGGATCGAATAGCCCATCGTCCCCATGCCGCCCGAGGTCAGGAAGCGTCCCCGTGCCAGACGGTATCCCCGAGCCGACCAGATCTGATTCTGTCCGACATCTGCCGCCAGCACGGCGTCCTCCTCCGCTTGTCGGAAAAGCGAGGCCATAACAGCCTTGGCACAGACACAGCCTTCCTTTATGGGGGCGGGCTGAACCGGAGACGCCGGGCGGTACTCTGCCGTCCAATCCGGGATCGGAGGGCTGTCCAGCTTTTCCAGAAGCTGGAGCAGGATCTGCCTTGCGTCCCCGACCAGCGGGATATCCGTCCCCATATTCTTCCCGATTTCCGCTGGGTCGATATCAATATGGATAATCGTAGCGGACTGAGACAGCCCCATCGGAGACATAATGGCCCGGTCGCCGACCCGCGCCCCGATCAGCAGGAGCAAATCTGCCGCATTCATGGCCCGGTTGGCGGAAGGCGCTCCGTGCATCCCGATCATGCCGAGATTCCGCGGATACTGGGGCGGGATGGAGGAAATCCCCATCATGGTCGTAACCACCGGGATCCCGGACCGCTCGGAGAAGAGCCGCAGCTCCTCCTCCGCCTTGGCGGAAAAAACGCCGCCACCCGCACAAATCAGGGGCCGTTCCGCTCCCTTCAAGGCGGCCAGCACCCGCTTGATCTGGCCGGGATGCCCCTGGCTGCTGGGCTTATAGCTGCGGATTTCCGCTTTTTCCGGATAGGCAAAATCCAGCTCGGCCTTCTGCACATCCATCGGGACATCGATCAGGACCGGGCCATTCCGCCCAGTCGAAGCAATATGGAACGCTTCCTTAAAGATCCGCGGGATATCCTCCGCCCGCTTGACCAGGTAGCTGTGTTTGACAAAAGGCTCGCAGGAGCCGGTGATATCCGCTTCCTGGAATACATCCCGGCCCAGCAGATCGCTGACAACCTGCCCCGTAATCACTACCAGCGGAATCGAATCCATGTAGGCAGTGGCAATACCGGTAATCAGGTTCAGCGCACCCGGCCCCGAGGTGGCGATGCAGACACCGGGACGGCCGGACATCCGGGCATAGCCGGAGGCGGCATGAGCGGCGTTCTGTTCCTGACGCACCAGAATATGCCGGATTTCTGTTTGGGAAAGCGCGTCGTAAAACGGGCAGATCGCCGCTCCCGGCAGCCCAAACACCACCGGGACAGCCTCCCGCTTTAAGCATTCCGCCATTGCCTGCGCCGCTGTTATTCTCATCCGACCCCATCCTTTCCTTTCTGTTTTCAGGCAAAGCGCTTTTCCAAACCGGCGGCTTTGCCCATTATTCTTTTATTATACTCCCAATTTACTTCTGTGTTCCTGATGCCCTAATTCTAAACTTCCATGTAAAATAATTCGCCTGTCCGAATTGGACAGATCATGCTTCAACTCTGTGCGCAGTGATAATTGTATGGCTGCGTGCGTTCACGGTTATTTTGTAGTGACCAGTGAAAATATACCAGTTCTTCCCAATTCTTTCGATTTTAGCATTTTCTTCCAGAATCCGCACCCTGCTCCATTGGACAACATCATCTGTTTCAATTTGACAGTTCCTTTTTATCCGTTCCACGCCCATTTCAGTTGTATGAAGTTTATCAAGATTTTTGATGAGATCATTCATGTTTTATCACTTTGTGTATATTTATCCATCGCGTTTCACTGGGAACACGACGCAGAATTGGGACTTATTATAATGCGTACTGAACAAAGCCAAAAGCCTTGCACCTCCCGCGACAGTATGGTCATACTGCCGCGGGAATCCACATTGTAACAATGTCTGAATTTCGGTAAAACGGCATATATGCCATTTTACCGAAATCACAGCGCGGTTTATTCAACTGATATTATTATAAGTCGAAACGCGGTTAAATGCAAACCTTTTTTAAGTTAAAGCGATAAATTTTTTAGCAAAGGGCTTTCCGTCTTCTGGAAAAAACGTGAAAAATCCCCTTCCCCAGTTGAATTTGCCCGCTGTTCATGGTATCCTGAAAGAGATTCGGCGGCGCAAACAGGCCGCCGCGCTGAAACCCGTCCCTTTTGGCGGACACCGATAAAGGAACTGATTGCTATGAAAAAAAATCTCCGGGCCCTGCTGGCCCTGTCCCTATCCCTGCTCCTGACCCTCCCGCTGGCCGGCTGCGGCGAGGAGCCCGTCCCTGAAATCCCGGATTACCCGGTAACGGCCTCCGGCGTTTCCATTGAAAAAGCGCCCCGGGTGGTGGGATCCCTTTCCTCCGCACTGACCAACCTGCTGCTGGAGCTGGGGTATCAGCGGCAGATTATCGCTTATTCGGACGAGGATACCATCCCCAACCCGCTGCCGGAGGAACCGGAATCCGAGGAAAAGGACGAAAAGCAGAAAAAAATTGATGCGCTTTATGTCAATGTCCCCACCGAGATCGGCCAGATCGGCACCGCGCTGAACCCCAATCTGGAGGAGATCGGCCGCCTGATGCCGGAAGTTGTCTTCACCACCCTCCCGATGAGCACCGAGGAACTCCGGCTGCTGAACGAGGTCAATATCAAAGTCGTTGTCTGCGACCTTTCCTCCATCGGCGGCCTGAAGGAAACTTACCGCAACATCATCCTGGTCATGGAAGGGCAGAACGCCGAAACCGGCAAAGCCAATGCCCTGATCGCCCAGTATGAGCGGGATGCGGAAGAAATTTCCGATTCGGTATCCTCCGCCCGGAAAAAGGCGCTGTATTTCAAGGAAAACCTCTCCCTGATCGCGACGGAGGATACCTACGAGGGCGCTCTGCTGGGGCTGATCGCCGATAACGCCGCGCCGGGGATGACCTGCTACACCTTGGAAGAGGAGCTGATCGCCGGAATGAACCCGGATGTCATCCTCTACGACGAGGGGATGGATCTGGAAGCGCTGAAAAACGACGAGCGCTTTGCCGAATGGAACGCGATCCAGAACAACGCCTTTATCCCAGTGCTGGGCAGAGGGATCTCCCAGAAGAGCTTCCAGGTTCTGAACTCCCTCAAGCTGATCCGGAATCAGATGTATCCCAATGCTTCCTCCTCCGCCCCGGCCGGAGAAGGTTCCTCCTCGGAGCCGGCCTCCTCCGGAGAAGAAGGCGAACCCGCCGGGGAATAGCCAAACCGCTTAAAACGTATACGCCGGTTTGAACAAACTCTTCCGCGAAAGGAGTTTCCGACTATGAAAGACATCCAGATCCTGGATTCCACCCTGCGCGACGGGGCGCAGGCCGAGGGGATTTCCTTCACTCTGCACGATAAGCTGGACATCGCCCGGCGGCTGGATCAGCAGTCCGTTGCCTATATCGAAGCGGGGAACCCGTTTTCCAATCCCAAGGACATGGAATTTTTTTCGATTGCCGACCGTCTGGCCCTGGAAAATGCCAAGCTGGTGGCTTTCGGCTCCACCCGCCGGCGGGAACTGCGGGCGGAGGAGGATCCGGGGCTTCGCGCCCTGCTCCAAGCCAATACGGATACCGTGGCCATCTTCGGGAAATCCAGCGTGATGCAGGTCACAGAGGTGCTGAATACTTCCTTGGAGAACAACCTCCAAATGATCCTGGATACGGTGCGCTTCCTGAAGCAGCAGGGGAAAACTGTCTTTTTCGATGCGGAGCACTTCTTTGACGGCTATAAGGGCAGCGCAGAATATGCGCTTTCCTGTCTGGAGGCCGCCCAAACCGGCGGGGCGGATCTGCTGGTCCTCTGCGATACGAACGGCGGCTGCTTCCCGGATGAGATCGCCCGGATTACAGCAGAAGTATGCAGTGTGACAGCCACCCCGATCGGGATCCACTGCCATAACGATATCGGCTGTGCAGTGGCAAACTCCCTGATGGCAGTCGAAGCCGGTGCTGTCCAGGTGCAGGGGACTTTCCTTGGATTCGGGGAACGCTGCGGCAATACCAACCTTTCCTCCCTGATCCCCTCCCTCCAGCTGAAACGGGGATACCGCTGCATCAAAGAGGAATGTATGGAAAGCCTGACTAAAACCGCCCGGTATATTGCGGAGGTCGCCAACATCACCCTGGACAACAGCCTTCCGTATGTCGGTTCCTCCGCCTTTTCCCCTAAAGGCGGGA
>CANSRB010000043.1 GCA_947649285.1 uncultured Clostridia bacterium | reverse complement strand
TGTCCCTGCTGCCTCAGCATGAGGAAGAAACGGCCGAACTCAAACGGGAACTGGAAGGCCAGCTGCTGGAATACCATCTCTGCAAACTGGTTGCCCAGGCGCTGCGGGAACGCTGCCGGTTCGAGGAAAGCTTTTCCCGGAAGCCTCAAAAACTGGAAAAAGACGGCTCTTACCGCCTGACCCATTCCAAAGAACAGCTGCGGGAAGCTTATCTCGCCGCTGTCGGCAAGGCAAAGCGGAAGCTTCCCCCGCCCCGCACTGCATTTAACGGGATTGTTTCCCGCCGGATCGTCACAGTGGAATCCCGGATTTTTTACTTGCTGGACGCGCTTTACCGCACCGGCGAAGCCGACTACCAGGCGCTGTTCCTCGGGCAGGACCGCAGCGAGCTGGTTGCGACCTTCCTGGCTATGCTGGAGTTGGTCAAGTCCGGAAGGATTCGGGTCAGCGACGATCAACGCCGGGTTTACTTCAATCGCGGCCCGGAAAACAGCCCACAGGAGACAACATCATGGAAGTAGCACAACAAACGGCGCTGCTGGAAGCCGTGCTGTTCGCAGCCGGGGAACCAATCCCGCTGAAACGGCTGGCCCAGGTATTGGAGCTTTCCGAAGAAGCAGCATATAAATTGCTGAAAAAGATGCAGGATAAATATGACAGCCCAGAAAGCGGGCTCCGACTGGCAGAACTGGAGGGGAATTTTCAGCTCTGCACCAAGGAGGAGCTCTCCGGGCAGATCCGGGAGGCGTTGGACTGGAAACGCAGCGCGCCTCTCTCCGCCGCCGCGCTGGAGGTGCTGTCCGTGATCGCCTATAACCAGCCGGTTACCCGGAGCTTTGTCGAACAGGTGCGGGGGGTGGATTCCTCCCAGATCGTCACTGCGCTGGTGGAAAAAGGGCTGGTAGAAGAAGCAGGCCGGCTGGATCTGCCGGGCAGGCCGCTGGCTTACCGTACAACCCCCCTTTTCCTGCGCAGCTTTGGGATGCAGTCCATCGAGGAGCTGCCGCCTTTGCCGGAAGGCGGGGACGACTCAGCCTGAACGCCGCACACGGAATTTTCAGAACCTGTATTCATAGCCGGAAAAAGGCCCGGTCAGAGGGCGTTTTCGGTTGTGAATACAGGTTCTCAGGGAAAGGGTTATGGAGGAAACAGAATGACAGCCTTGTGGATAATCGGGGGGATTTTGGCCTTTTTGGGGCTTGTGCTGTCCTTCAGCCTGGTGCTGGGCGTGGAAATCGGGGAAGAAACCCGGTTCTGGGCCGGAGCCTTCGGGTTCCGATATCAGCTGGATTTTTCAGAGAAAGGCCCTAAAAAAGAAGAGGAACGCCCTCCCGGCGAAAAACAGCCGGAATCTCCTCCCGACGGAAAGAAGAAGCCTCCGCCGGATCAGGCCAAAAAGCCTCCCTCCAAAGAGACCGTTTCTCCTCCCCGCCGGCCGCCCCCGGCGGCTCCCCCGAAGACCGCAAAAAAGCAAGAGCGGGAAAAGCTCCGGGAGGAGGGGCGCCGGCTGACCCAAGAACCGCCTTCTGAACGGACCTTCGGGGAAACCGTCGAATTCGCCCTCCGGATGGCTAAGGCTGTCCTGCCAGGCACCCGGTATCTTCTCTCCCATCTGCGGATTACCCGGATGCAGGCGGCCATTTCCATCGCGACCGATTCGGCCGATCGAACTGCCATCGCCTACGGCGCGGCCTGTACGGCAGTCTATAACCTGTTGGCCCTGCTGGACGGACTGCTGACGCTGAAGGTCCGGTCGATTGATATCCAACCAGATTTTATTACCGGTGAAAGCCGGTACCACATTTCTTTCCGGGTCAAGCTGCGGCTGGCCTGCCTGCTTTGGGGCGGGCTTCGCATCCTTTTCCAAGCGGTGCGCGTGCTGATCGATAAAAAACCGCAGCGCTCAAAAGCCCGGCCCACACAAGAAAGCCGTTAAACGGCAGAATGGAGAATTGATTATGAATGAACAGCATCCGATTCAGGGAATGATGGGCACAACTATGGAAAAAATCCGCGAAATGGTGGATGTGAACACCATCATCGGGGACCCGATCACCTGCCCGGACGGCACCACGATTATCCCGGTATCCCGGGTCGGCTTCGGCTTTGCGGCAGGCGGTTCGGACTGGCCCTCCAAACAGCCGCAGAAGCTGTTCGGAGGCGGCAGCGGGGCGGGCGTTTCCATCCAGCCGCTGGCTTTCTTGGTTGTTTCTAACGGGGAAGTCCAGATCCTCAAGCTGGATACCACCGAAAATACCGCCAACCGGATGGTTGGCATTGTCCCGGATGTGATCCAATCCATCGGGGATTTGTTCAAAAAAGAAAAGCCGGCCCCCTCGGAAGCTCCCGCTAAAGAGGAAGCCTAAAAGCTGTTTCTCTCCCGGCAGGCTGCTTCTGGGACAGTCTATCCGCTGCATAAACTGGAAAACCAGAGGACTGCATCATAAAAAGGGGAGAGGCATTTATGAAAAAATGGATTGCAGCGCTGTTATCCGCGTCATGCTTCCTGCTGCTTCCGGGAAAAGCGTTCGCAGCGGAAACGAAGGCGCCGGGGACTACCGCAAAAGCCTATATTCTCATCGAAGCCGGGACCGGACGGACGCTGGCCGCTCAAAATGAACGGGAGAAGCTTCCCATTGCCAGCACCACCAAAATCCTGACCGCGCTGCTGGCGCTGGAACAGCCGGAGCTGGATCAAAAATTCCAGGTAGACTCCCTTGCTATCCGGACGGAGGGCTCCACCATGGGCCTGCGGGAAGGGGATTTCGCCTCCTTGCGGGATCTGGCGGCCGGGATGCTGCTGCCCTCCGGGAACGACGCGGCCAATGCGGCGGCCGTCCGGATTGATGGAAGCATTGAAGAATTCGCCCAGCGGATGAACCGGAAGGCGGAGGAGATCGGCATGGCGGACTCCCACTTTGTAACACCCTCCGGACTGCCGCATGACGAGCATTATTCCACAGCGGCCGATATGGCCCTGCTGGCACGGCTGGCGCTGCAAAACCAGGATTTTGCGGCCATCTGCGGGAAAAGCTCCATCCGTCTGGAATTCGGAAATCCGCCCTATTCCCGCTCGCTGAAGAACCATAACAGGCTGGTCAGCAGTTATGAAGGCTGTATTGGGATGAAGACCGGCTTCACCAAAAAAGCCGGCCGGTGCTTGGTTTCAGCGGCAAAGCGGAATGGCGTAACCCTAATCTGTGTGACGCTAAATGACCCGAACGACTGGAAAGACCACGCATCCCTGCTGGACTGGGGGTTTTCACAGGTTTCCCTGCGGGAGCTTTCGCCGGATACGGAAGGGCTCCGGCTTCCCATAGCCGGCAGTTTGACCGAATCCCTGCCGGTCCGTCCATTGGGACGCACTTTTGCCGCCGTAACGCCCGAGCAGGAGCCCGAACTGGAGCAGGAGGTTTACCTGCCGCGCTTCGTTTATGCACCGGTCCAGCCGGGCGATCTGGCTGGGGAAATCCGCTGGAAATACCAGGGCAGCGTGGTTGCGGTTACGCTGCTGACAGCGGAGGGCTCCGCTCCGATTCAGGAAAAAGCGCCGAAGAAGGGCTTCTGGCAGAAATGGAAAGATTTTTGGGGGAAATACCTGCGGATATAACCCGCGCTTCCGCGGCAAAGCCGCGATTTTAACGCGAGGCTTCGCCCCGTGCCGGGCACTCCCTTTTCTTTGATCGCTCAAAGAAAAGGGAGGAAAAGAAAACCGCTGGGGGTGGCCTCCCCCAGTCCCCCCGGACACTTTCACCCTAGGCCATCTAAGTGCGGAAATGTTCCCGTGGTAAACCTCCCAGGGCTCCATCCTAAGGAGAGTGCTGTCCATTTTACGGCTTGTGCTCCTCTGGACTGGCTTGTACGGGTGACAATTCCCAGGCCTGCCTTCTTTGATGCCCTAGAAGCAGAGGTTTCTAGGGCCTGCAACCCGGTCGCCTACGCTGATCGGGGATCCAAGGGGACTCCCTTGGCGCATTTCTTTCCCCTATTTCTTTGGGTGTCCAAAGAAATAGGGCGGGGTTGTAGGGCGCGCAGCCCCACAAATCAAGGTCGGAGGAACGTCCCGACAGCTCGGGGATCCTCCCATAGAGCCCGCGCTTCCTATACAATCGAACGCGCCGTTTCCCGGCGTAAAAACATCCCGTTGTGAAACGGTTAGGAGGAATACTTTTGGAAAAAATCAGAATTCAAAAAATTATTGCAGACAGCGGCGTGTGCTCCCGCCGGAAAGCGGAAGAACTGATCGAAGCCGGCCGGGTCAAGGTCAACGGGCATCCGGCCCTGATCGGGCAGAAGCTCGACCCAGCCAAGGATCTGATTACCATTGATGGGGAACGGGTTTATTACCAGCGGAAAAAAGAGCACCTCTATTTGATGATGCACAAGCCCAGAGGCTACCTCACTTCCATGTCAGACGACCGCGGGCGCCGCTGCGTGACCGAGCTGCTGCCGGAAACCGAACTGCGCGTCTATCCCGTCGGGCGGCTGGATCTCAATTCCGAAGGGCTGCTGCTCTTCACCAGCGACGGGAAATTTGCCAACGATATGATGCATCCTTCCCGCGAGGTATCCAAAACCTACCGGGTGACCGTCCGTCCGGACATCACCGATGAGCAAGCTGCCAAATTGTCCTCCGGGGTCTACATAGACGGCCGGCTGACTGCTCCGGCAGAGGTGCGGGTCCTCCATAAGGAAACCAACCGGGTGGTCATGGAAATCGTGATCCGGGAGGGCCGCAACCGCCAGATCCGGAAAATGTGCGAAAGCGTCGGGCTGGAGGTTGCCCGGCTGAAACGCACAGCCGTCGGCCCGCTCCGGCTGGGGATGCTGAAGCCGGGCGAAACCCGCCCCTTGAATAAAGAGGAGCTCAAGGCTATCCGGACAGCGATCGCCAAGACGGCTCCCCGCCGGTAAGGAGGGAGCCGCAATGCTGACAATGCTTCCAATCCGGGACCTTGCCGTTATCCGGTCCCTAAACGAGCAGTACGGCGTTTCCTGCGGGCTGGGCTACCAGCTTCTGGAGGGCGGCAGGCAAACCGGTTGCCTGCTCTACAACCTGACTCCGGAGGAGGGCGAAATCCTCGCCCTGGACGCGCCGGACAGGCTGGCTGCCGAAGGCCTTCTCCGGGCGGCGATGGGAAGCCTGCTGGATGCCGGGATCTCCCGGGTACGGTTTGGAGAAATGCTGGACCATTCCCTTTTGGAGGGGCTTGGTTTCGTCCCAAAAGGGGAATCCCTGTGCCCGGACACCGAAAAGATTCTCTTCTCCTGCTCCAGCTGTAAAAAGTAAAAAAAATTCGAAAAACGGCTTGTTATTTCTCTAACGGTTGTGTATAATATTTTTTGAATGTGATTCTAATTAAGTAAGATTCTTAACATACAGAAACGGAGGAACAAAAATGAGTTCGACAAACAAAAACGACAAGCTCAAAGCTCTGCTTGCCGACATGGACGAGGCGAAACCGGCAAAAACCCGTTTGATCACGCTTTTCGACGCAGACAGCTTTGTAGAGCTGGACCCGTTTATGAAAGCCGGAGAGGATGAAGCCGGCATCATCGCAGGATGGGGCACCATTGAGGGCAGTGTGGTCTACGCTTATTCCCAGGACGCTTCTGCAAAAGGCGGCGCCGTTTCCGTGGCACACGCCAAAAAGGCAACCCAGATTTATGAGCTGGCTGCCAAAAACGGATGCCCGGTCATCTGCCTCTATGATTCCAAGGGGGCAAAGCTGGACGAAGGCTGTGATATGCTGGCCGCTTATTCCAAAATGCTGCAATGGTCCAATAACCTTTCCGGAGTTGTCCCGCAGATTGCAGTAGTGCTGGGCACCTGTGCAGGCGTATCGGCCATGTTGGCCGCCGGGGCGGATTTGTTGTCATGAACAAAGAGGCCGAGCTGTTCCTCAACGCACCGTTTATCACCAAAGCGAACGGCGACTCCACCGAGGGTGCAGGCACTGCGGAGAATGCCGCAAAAGCCGGCATCGCTTCCCTGGTATGCGAGGATGAAGCCACTGCGCTGGCCGAAGTCCGGAAGCTGATCTCCATGCTTCCCCAGAACAACCTGGCATCCCTGCCGCTGTTCGATTTTGCCGACAATACCGACGCAATCGATCCGAACGGCTGCCAGAAGCAGATTGTAAAGGCTGTCGCTGATGCAGGTTCGACCCTGGAGCTGAACGCAGAGTTCGGCAAAGGCGCTTCCATCTTCCTGGGCACCATGGCAGGCGTAACCGCCGCTTTCGTTGCCACCAGCAAGGAGCATCCGCTGGACGCAGATGCCTGCGCAAAAATCGCGCGGTTCGTTAAATTCTGTGACGCGTTTAATGTACCGGTTCTGACCTTTATCCATTCCAAAGGGTTCGAACTGTCCGCAGATGTCCGCCTGATTAAGGAATCGGCGAAGCTGGCTTCCGCTTATGCCGAAGCAACCACTGCAAAGATCAGCGTGATCACTGGCCGGGCCTGCGGCTCCGCTTTTGTGGCGCTGGCTTCCAAAAACGCCGGAGCAGACCTGACGATCGCCTGGCCGCAGGCGGAGATCAGCGCGCTGGCTCCGGAAACTGCTGTGGAATTCCTCTGGGCCGACCGTTTCAAAGGCACCAGTGACGTCAACGCTACCCGTGCCGCATTGGTGGAAGAATACATAGAGACCGAAGCTTCCCCGTTCGAAGCCGCAAAATCCGGCAATATCGGCAGCATTATCGCACCGGAGGAAACTCGGAACACCCTGATCAAGCTTTTGGATATGCTGGCCGGGAAACGCGACAGCAAGCTTCCGAAAAAACACACAACGGTATAAATTTTTCATTGATCGACATAGGAGGAAAATCACCATGAAAAGATTCAATATCACTGTAAACGGTACGGCTTATGATGTACAGGTAGAAGAACTGGCCGCAGGCGCAGCTCCTGCTGCCCCAGCCCCTGCCGCAGCTCCGGCCCCTGCTGCTGCACCCGCTCCCGCCGCAGCGCCAGCCCCGGCTGCCGGCGCCGGCACCAAGGTAGAAGCTCCAATGCCGGGTACGATCCTGGATGTAAAAGCAGCAGTTGGCGACAAAGTAAAAGCCGGCCAGCAGATCTTTGTTCTGGAAGCAATGAAAATGGAAAATGACATTGTGGCTCCGGTTGACGGCACCATCACCTCGATCCTGGTGAAAAAGGGCGACACCGTAAACTCCAACGACGCGCTGGCAACCATCGCGTAAGATTCCTGCATCTTTCAATATAGTCTAAGGAGGAGAACTACATGGCTCAAGTTAAAGTGACCGAAACCGTTCTGCGGGATGCCCACCAGTCTCTGATCGCTACCCGTATGACATTAGATGAAATGCTTCCGATCCTGCCGGAAATGGATAAAGTCGGTTTTTATTCCGCAGAGGTCTGGGGCGGCGCCACATTCGACGCCTGCCTCCGCTTCCTGGATGAAGACCCGTGGGAGCGCCTGCGTATTATCCGCAAAAATATGCCCAACACCAAGCTGCAGATGTTATTCCGCGGTCAGAATATGCTGGGTTACCGCCATTATGCCGATGATGTCCTGGAATATTTCGTCCAGAAATCCGTTGCCAACGGCATTGATATTATCCGTATTTTTGACGCCCTGAACGATATCCGCAACCTCCAGACCGCTATCACTGCGGCCAAGAAGGAAGGCGCTCATGCTCAGATCGCGATTTCCTACACCACCGGCGACGTATTCACCAACGAATACTACATGGATTACGCAAAACGCTGCGAGGATGCCGGTGCAGATTCCATCTGTATCAAAGATATGGCGGCCCTGCTGACCCCCTATAATACCGCACAGCTAGTCAAGGATATCAAGTCTGTGGTCAAAATCCCGATCCAGCTGCATACCCACTATACCTCCGGCCTGGCTTCGATGTGCCTGCTGAAGGGTGTAGAGGCTGGCGCAGATATCATCGACACGGCGATGTCCCCGCTGGCGCTGGGCACCTCTCATGCGCCGACTGAATCCATGGTTGCTGCATTGCAGGGTACCGAGTACGACACCGGGCTCGACCTGATCCAGCTGACGAAAGTCCGCGGCTATTTCATGAAGCTACGGGAGAAATATATCAAGTCCGGTCAGCTTGACCCCAAGATGCTGGCTACCGACGCCAATGCCCTGATTTATCAGGTGCCGGGCGGGATGCTTTCCAACCTGCTTTCCCAGCTCAAACAAGCGGGCAAGGAAGACCAACTGGAAGAAGTGCTCAAAGAGGTTCCGCGTGTGCGTAAAGACTCCGGTTATCCGCCGCTGGTTACCCCGACTTCCCAGATTGTCGGCACCCAGGCCGTCTTTAACGTCATTACCGGCGAACGCTACAAGACCGTTACCAAGGAATTCAAAGGCCTGGTTCGGGGCGAGTACGGCAAGACTCCGGTTGCGATTGATCCGGAATTCCGCAAGAAGATCATCGGTGATACCGACCCGATCGACTGCCGCCCGGCTGACCTGATCAAGCCGGAGCTGGATACTATCCGTAAGGAATGTGCGGAATGGCTGACCCAGGATGAGGATGTCCTGAGCTACGCCCAGTTCGGACAGGTGGCGGTAAAATTCTTCGAAAAACGCCGCGATAAGATGTTCAATATCGACGCAGATCACGCAGATAAGGCTAATAATATCCATCCAGTATAAAAAAAACAACCGCCGGTTATGCCGGCGGTTGTTTTTACGATAGATAGCGTATGAGGTGCCGCCCGCTATAGGGCAGTACCTCATACGCTGTTTTTCCAGGACACCACTGATTTTCCGCATCCGCTTAATATCCCTTATTCAAACCAGTCAAGCAGATGATGAAGTTTATACTGCCAGAAAACGAAACTCGGATCCGTGAGCTTTAACAGATCCGGAAGCTGTGATTCCTTCAAAAAACTGTATCATTATTTGAACAGCCATTCCGGCTAAACTCCTCAGGCATAATACAGAAATTTCGTATTATACTTTTTATACATCCAGCATCCGATTGCTAAAACAAGGGTCACATTTGCCGCCATCAGGAGATGAAACCATGTGCTGGGAACTTCTGCGTCAATGACAATCTTCCGGAAGTACCGGATAAACAAATAGATCGGATTCAGCCAAAATAGATTTTGCACTATTGGGATGTACCGATCAATGGTATAAAAGATCGCCGACAGATACATCAAAAGCCGAGTCAAAATATCATAAAGATATTTATGTCTCGGAAAAATACAAACATCGCTGAAAGAACCATTCCAACACTGATGTGAAAAAGAAGCATACAGACAATGGGATACAATAGACAAATAAATTTCCAAGTAAAAGGAAGACCGTCCATCCAGACAAATACAAAAAATACAAGAAGAACCAAAATGAAATTAAAGAAAGCAGGAAAGAGCCCTTCGAAGAAGGAAACCGCGTCCTCCAAAGGCTTTCCATAGGGCAATCCCGTATTTTCCTGTCCATCAGAATAAAGATAGTACTTCTCCATCCGGAATACATGTCGAATAAAAGCTTCCCGCTGCTGAGACGTATAGCCCTTCTCCACCGCAGCCAGGAGAAGATGAGATGGAAAAAAGAGAGTCCCTTTCGTCCATACATATGTCAAAATGGGTAGACGCCATCGCAAAGGCGTTGACGCGCAATCCCGGTATGGTTCGCCTGGACTTTCAGCCGGTTTCTCCCGTTGATTGCTCCAAACTTATTGCCGAAGCTCGTAAGATTTGCGACAAGATAGCGACTTATTTTGAAACTACTGTTCAGGCGGGCGACAATATTTCAGTTGACAGCAAGGGCGACATTATTGAAACAATTCATAATTCAGTCAAGGCAAATGAAAAATACGATAAATCTTCTAGTGCTTCTGTTTCGTGGAAAGGCATCAGTTCAAAGCTCTCCGATTTGAAGAAGGAAGCGGAATACTTTATTCAGCTCTTTTCGGGCGCTAAAAAGCAGGGATGGACCGTTGAAATGACCGTTTCTGCAGATTTAGGTATGGGAGAACTATCGGCAGATGAGCGGGATGGCAGGGAAAAGGCGTTATCTGTGCCTTTGGCTGCAATGCTCACTAATGCTGGGTATACCTGTAAATGGGATAACTTTGGCGGTTACCAAGCGGGAAAGCCTCATGATGCCATTCTTTTACCTGCTGCTTATGTGACAGAATTCATTTCTTTCCCGACAACATCGTTCTTTGGCTTTGAGCGAGTGAAGAACTGCTATTACAATGTCAATCTTCCTTGCGACGGGCTAAGCAGCGGTAAAGTTGTCATTTCTTTGGACTCCTTGGCAGATGATGCGGATAAATCCATTGTGATGGGCGTTATCATAGCCCAATACTATGAGTATCTGAAGACCAAATGTATCGGCAGCACCAGAAAAGAACTGCAACATATCGTGGTTATTGAAGAGGCCCACCACCTTTTTGCCGGTGATGCTGCCGCTTCCGCTTCATCTGGCGAAGGCGGCAGCGGTCAAAACTCGACACAGGAGGTCGTGAAAACGCTTAACAATATGTTGGCAGAGATTCGTGCTTATGGTGAAGGCTTTATCATTGTAGACCAAAGCCTCTCTGCCCTGCACCCTTCCGTTCTCAAAAATACCGGCATCAAGGTTGCACATAGAATAGACTATGGACAAGACATCGAAGCTATGCAAGATGTTCTCCTGCTAGATAAAGATGACAGAGAGCTTGCGACTCTTTGCCCAGGACAAGCCTTGGTTCATTATGGCGGCATGCGTACCTCCGCAAAGGTTCAAGTACCATCCTGTAATTCCAAGGAAACATCCGTTATTATTGAGCGTGAAGAAATTAGCGGAAATAGTGTTGTTACACCCTCTTGGAAGATGGCAAGCTGTCGGCCTACATCAACTCTGTAATCATTGACCGGGTTATCAATCATTTGCTGTACGATGAGCTGGATAATTGTAAGGAGGTATCTTGCTCCTGTGCAAGGCAATAAAGACCGCAATGATTAAATATGGTCACTCAGAGTTGGTTGCGAAATTAACTGATGGACACCTCATGGCAGAGTATATCGCCACCATGGTTCCTGCAAGACTTGAAAAGCTCTTTCCTCACCAGTATTGCACCTGCAAGATGGTGTGTATGTTCATCGAAAGGTTCCTCACTCTTGCATCTGAAACAAATGGCGAACTGAGCAAGGCCGAATTGCAGGCATTCATAAGCTATCGCACTCACAAGCTTGAGCCTCGCATCTTGGAATTTTATGAGTACACCAGTATTGAGGAGTATAAGAGTGCGATGGCGTTAATTGGCAACACTGTCGACTTAAACCTTGTTTGTAATGTTACCGCAGACCTCATCAAGCTCAATGCAACGTCGGATGATTTGGATAATCATGTCAAGCGCCTTTTGTTGGGTCACTATTTCTTATGTATGCCTAAGCATTTTGAACTGCTTACTTCTCGTACAATTGGATTGTTGAGTTACAAAAGGGGAAAGGAGTCCGCATGATAGGAGAAAGTATAGGCTTAGCCGTTGAAAAGGCCGCCGAAGCAGCTATAAGGGCAAGTGAAGTGGCAGAACTCGGTGCAATTAAGCCTGATGGTTTTGGTTCTCTTATAAAAGAACGATTTCCTTCTGAAATTGCTCAACCGCAAATTGACGGTCTGTATGTATCGGAATTTCCTCAACTTAATATAAACTTGAACCCATTTGGCCCTCGTATCACAAAAGATAATCCATATCTTTCCCTCCGATATAACGATGTTTCAAAAGAGTGCTCGGAATATTTGTGCGATTATGGTATTATTCCATGGGCCTGGAAAGAGGCAACATTTGAGCAGAGAATCGATATGCTGGGCAAGGCAACTGAGATTATCGGGAAAGAGCTTGCTCTTCCGGAAGACTGGATAAAAGGCATTAAGCCTATCGCCACTTCTGGAGAAGATTACATGGCGCAAGCTTCATGCAGAGTGAGGTCTCTATCTAACGGTGGAGTTGACATCGTTGGAATACCAACCTTGAATGTTAATCTTAATTATTTGACAGACGATTACTTGGAGGCCATATCCACGATATATTATGAAATGATTCATATGAAGCAGTACGCCTCTATTGATTGCGTCGCACCAGGCTTAACTACAGACACAAGATTGCTGGACCTCAT
This sequence comes from uncultured Clostridia bacterium, assembly GCA_947649285.1. Classification (GTDB taxonomy): domain Bacteria; phylum Bacillota; class Clostridia; order Oscillospirales; family Ruminococcaceae; genus Paludihabitans. The sequence goes on along the minus strand of CANSRB010000043.1, from coordinate 1,301 downwards.
TAAGGACTTGAAGACCAATAAGGTGGTCTTCTGGAACCACGAAACGAGTAGGATAAGTTCTACTGATAAAGGCCTTTCTGCGTTTTTGGACAGCCTATACTAAAATGCTGCTCGGCTGATAAATCAAAATATACAACGAATCCCCTTGGGCCAGTATAATTGGAGCACAATCCAAGAGAACACTCAAGGGGATTTTGAGTAATTTCCATAGTTTTACATACAACCATATAAATCGAGTAAATTCACAGAATGTAAACTACCCGTTTGACGACAAGAGTGCATCTATTTGTATAATATAATCAGAAAAAGTGGAGGTGATAGATATGGAGTTGCTTACTGTTTCTCTGAAATTAGCAAAAGAAGCGGCGGCAGAGGTCACAAAGGAAGCTGTGAAAGCAACAGAAACTGCAGCCGAATTTGGAAAAGTTGGCGAAGTAATTGAAACCGAACAGGTAAGATTTGGAAAATTAGGTGCTGGCGATTGCGGTAAACCAATCAGCTTTGGCAGCCTTGCAAGCGGCGAGTTCAAAAAGAACCCGAACTATTTGAGATGGAAAGATGGAATCAATGTAGGCGAGGTAGGCAAGGGTTGGATAGAAGAACTAACCAACGAAATCGCCGCCATTTTTGGGAATGACAATATTAAGGTCTCAAAGCAGTATTTTATGAACAACGCCGGCATCAACACTTATCTGGGACAGCTTATATATGACCCCAACTATCTCAGAAAAGCTGGTAATGAATACGGAATGGACACCATTCTTGGAACGTTGTCTCATGAGGTGGGTCATAGAGTCGTTCATAACATTGGACTTGAGAGTGAGATTACTCCTTATGAAAATGAAGCCTGTGCGGATTATATTGCAGGCCTAACTGCTCGCCTCTGCAAACTGGACAGCACTCATCGTCTCGTTTGGTATAGGAAGTATCACCTGACGGAATCCACCCTGGAAAATCCGTCCGAACAGAAGCATTTACTCGGGGGTTGACAAGAATTGACGCCGGTAAAGAGGCGACTATCCTGAAGACCTATGAAGCGTTCTCGCCTTACGATTTAGAGGGTGTTTATCAAGATGCGGATTTGCTGAAGAGCATCCTCTATCAAGATGTTATCACGCCTCTGAGAACAGGAGAAATCAAAAAAGTTTGATTTTACCTCTACAAGAGAAGCAAGTGCTAAAACTTCCCCCAGCGGTGTGCTTGTATGACCGCTGCTGGGGGATTGTGTTGGCGACCATGAACAGGTTTTTTCGCAGATGAGGAGAGCCGCGCTTGGAGATGCGGCGGGATTTGGAGTCGAA
>CANSRB010000042.1 GCA_947649285.1 uncultured Clostridia bacterium | reverse complement strand
GCGGAGGATTTGTGGGACAAGCCTCTGATCTTATCCCATCAGGCATCCATCAGCAGCGAAATGATTTCGTGGCTGAAAAAAGACGTCAGCAAGCTCAATGTTGTTATGACCTATGAACTGATTTACAATGCTTCTCATTTTGTAAGGAAAGGACTCGGTTATGCGATTGCATTAGATAAGCTCATCAATACCACCGGCAACAGCGAGCTTTGTTTCAGCCCGTTATACCCGCGTATGGAAGCTGAATTGTGTATTGTCTGGAAAAAGTATCAGGTTTTTTCAAGGGCTTCCAATGAATTTTTGAGCCAGCTAAAAAGAGAGTGGGGAGCAGAGCGATAATTTTTGTGTTTATATAGTATACAAAAAGTTTGCTTGTCCTGAGTTCCGGATACTACTCGTAAGCAATGCATCTTTACGTAAAAGCTGCTCATTATGCAGAAATTTCGTAAACGAATTTTCTGCATAATGCTTGTTGGCGATATGTCCCCAACCCCCCTGAGATCATTGCCGAGGGCAATGGCTGCGCGTTCCGTTGGAACATTAAAAAACTTATATTTGCTATTTTGAAAAACGAAAAACTGCTATGCAATCGGCGAGCCTTTTGCATAGCAGTTTTTTTGTTTTTCCCGTTTACCTGGCGTAAGTCATAAGTTTTGTGATATTTCCTTATTGGCTCCGCCATTTAAAGCGTCCGTCCTTTTTCCATATGGCAGCAACTATTTCCTCATCAGTTCCGCAATCCGGGCTTCAATGGCATCGAAGCCTTCTTCCGGATCCGAAATATCCCGGACTGCATCCTCCAAAGGGCACATCCCAGTACGAGTGCGGTTTTGAATAAACGGCACCCGTTCCCCGCAGGAATAGGGAACCTGATAGGTATCCAAAACTTCCTGCGCGGTTCCACTCATCACGCTTCCATAAACTTCGGCCGCATTACTCAACAGCAAAGCCGCCGCTTTTCCAATAATTTTATCGGCCACCACTGCGCCGGCAAAAAAATTCCGGTCTTCCCTCAAATATTTCATCAGGGGCTTGACGCCGATCCCATTTTCCAGCAAGAGCTCCTCCCCGCGAAAAATCACGCAGCAAGCTTTCCCGGATTCCAGCAGCTCCTTCGCCTGTTCAAGCTTTGTCAAGCAGCAGTCCTCCTTTTTTCAGCGCCAGCATGATCAGCGGAATCAAAACCAGCTGAATGACTACACCGGGCAGCCCTTGAACCAGCCCGGCAAAAAACGCCGCCGCATTCGCAAACGGATAATTCACCTGTAATAAATACACACCCGCCGCCAGCGACAAACCGTATACGATCCGGCCGCAAAGGATTGTTACCGCCAGATTGAGGTATACGTTCCATTTCCGCTTTGCTAAAAACCCCGAAACCAGCGCGTAAGCCGCCAGCTCAAACAGCATGAACCAGAGCATGGGAACCGCCGGCATGGAAAAAATCAGAGAGCTGAGCAACGGGATCATCAATGCCGCCAGCAAGCCCCAAACCGGTCCCAGGAGCATTCCGGACAGAATCACCGGAATATGCATAGGAAGGAACATCTTCCCGGCATCGCTTCCGAACATATGAAAGGCCTGAGGCAAAACCAGCCCGATTGCAATAAGCAGGCCGCCATAAACTACTTTTTTGGTTGACAGATGTGTCATAACTCCTCCCTGTCCAAGCCTATTTGGCTAGCCCGGCAATTTCCTGAAGCCGTTCGGCTATCGGCAAATGCTGGGTGCAAAGCTGTTCACATTTGCGGCAGGCGATGCATTCCGCCGCCCGTTCAGCCGGAATAACCCAATGGCCGCCCAGCCGGTCCAGGATTTCCTGCTCCCGGCCAGTCAGCAGCTTCTGATTATACGAATCCATGAATTTAGGAATTTCAATCCCCTTCGGGCAGGAATTGCAGTAGCCGCATCCGGTGCAAAGGTCGTTAAAGCTTAATCCCTGCGTTTCATATTTGGCAATAACCTCCCGGGCAGGGAGTTCTTCCAAGCCTTTCACCGCTTTGACAGCATCATCAATATGTTCTTTTGTGGTGCATCCGGCCAGCGCCACGGTCACCTCCCGATGAGAAGCTACAAAACGCAAAGCCGCCTGTGCCACATTCAGATCCGTCCCTTCTGTCAGGAAGGAAAAGGTTTCCGGATTCTGCGGGATCAAGCCGCCGGACAGTGGGTTCATCACGACTACGCCCATCCCTTTTTCATAGGCCTTTTCAATCCCGCTCTGACGGAAACGGTAGTTCAAAACATTATAGCCCAGCAGCATCCCTTTGAATTTCCCGGAAGCGATCACTTCCTCGACATCCCTGCCCTGCAGGTGAGCCGAAAAAACGATATTCCGGATCAGTCCCTCGGAGCGGGCTTCCTCGAAAAATCGGTAAAGGGCTTCACATTGGGTTTCATAGGCGTCTAAACTGAGCACGCACCAGAGATGGTAAAAATCCAGATAATCCAATTTCAGCCGGGCCAGCGAGGTTTCCAGACGGCGCCTAAAAGCATCCCGGCTGATTTCCCCGCCGGAAAGCGCCTTAATCGCGTTGAAATTGGTTTTGCTTGATACATAAAACTGGTCCCGTTTCAGCTGGGAAAGCGCCATCCCGGTGATTTCCTCGCTCTTATCCTGACAATAAAACGGCGCGGTGTCAAAATAATTGATCCCCTTTTCAAAGGCATAGAGCGGAATCTCGGCACAGGCTTCCAGTTTCCCGGCCGAAATCAAGCCGTCGTCATACCGCATGGTACCCAGCCCGACAGCGGACATTTTCATTTCCGTATTTCCGTACTTCTTATAATACATCTTTCGTCTCCTTTATCCTATCCGGCAGAACAGAAGAACGGCTTTTCTTCCGTAAAAAACTCCCGATATATTCCACTGTCAGGATCAGCAGTCCAGCCAGCATCAATACAACCGCCAGGGCGAAAAGCCCCTGTAAATCCAATTCCAGCACGGTCGTCATCCATCGTCCAGGCGGGGTGGACCAGCCCGAAGCCAGATTCGAACTTACCACCTCATTGATTCCCAGCATTTGGAGCGTACCGATCAGCATAAAAAAGCCGCCGATGATGGATCTGATTAAAGATTTCATTCCCAAACTCCTCTCTCGTTGTCAACTGAAAAACGTCGTCACTCGCCATGCAATCCCATCTGATCCAGACGGAAAACCTGCCCCTGCTTCAGCAAATAAAACCGCCCCTGCTGGTTCTGCGGAAGAAGACGGCGCAGTTCCTCGACATAGCCGTGCGTCCAGAACCGGTTTTCCGGTGCTTCTGCATAGGTCGAATGGTGCTGTGGGAAAATCCAGCCCGGATTCAGCCGCTGGATTAGGAAGCGCGAACCCTCAATCCAAGTGTTGTGTTCGGTTGGGGAAACAAACAGTACATCCACCGGGGCCATTTTCTGATGTTCCTCCAGCGGCAGGGTATCCCCCGGCTGATAAAACCATTTCCCGCCCAGACGGAACCTGTAACCGCAGTCCAACATAGACGCGCCGGAATAAACCGCCCCGCCAATATGCCCATGTACCGCCCGGACAGTTTCCAGCTCCACGCCCAGCTCCTCGATCTGCTGGCTCGGACGGACGGTCCGCCGTCTGCTTGAAGGAATCCCCAGCTCGTTCGCCTTGGATTCGCAGCTTTCCGGAATCACAAACAGCGTATTCCCATATTCCAGCAAAGCCCGGCAGGTCGCAGCATTGAAATGATCCTCATGTTCATGGGTGATGAGGTGCAGATCCAGTCCCCCAGCCAGCTCCTCCGGTGTGATAGCCGGTTGTTCCAGGCGTTCCGGGTTCCGCAGATCCAGATCCATCCCCACGACCCGGGTCCCATCTGAAATCAGCCAGCCGTCGTTCCCCAGCCAGACTCCACGGAGTCCGCCGGATTTTAATTCCTCCAATAAATTCATCTCAAACTCCCTTCAAACCTGTTGTCTATCTCTATGTAAAAATTTGGTCTTTTGAATAATTGCGGCTGTTCCTCACATCCTATAAAAGCAAAACTGAAAAAGAAAGGACCGCCGCAGGATTGTCCTGGGGCGCAGGTAATACAGACGATGGCCGATTCTATTTTTTGCAGCAGCAATGAAAACGAAAATGCCGAAATGCGGAAATATTTTTCTTCCCTGCCCAAATTCGTGCAGGAGAATATCCGCCAGTGCGGGATGGAAATCTACTCGAAGCAGGTCCTGCAAAGCTGCGCGGAAAACCTGCTCCGCAGAAACTAACCCGGAAACCGGCAGGGGAAGCTGAGGCTTTCCCTGCTTTCCTTTTTAAAGAGCCGCCAGGGGGAACTCCCGGTAAACCTCAAACCGCACCATTGGGAACTCCTTTTCCAGCCATCGGGAAAGCGGTTCCAGCACGACGGCTTCTGTCGCATGATGCCCGGCCGCCAGCAATGGAAAGCGGCTGTTCAACGCGCAGATCCAGCCATCATGCCGCACTTCCCCGGTTAGAAAGGCATCCGCACCGGCAGCCTGCGCCGCTTCCCAATAGCTCCCGCCGGAGCCGGACACCAATGCCAGCTCCCGGATCTGACGATCCCCCTCGGTAAATTCCACTTTAGCCGCTGAGAGCCGTTCCTTCAGCAAGGCCGCACATTCCGAAACCCGGAGCGGCTCCGGGAAACAGCCGATCAATCCAAGCCCGTCCGGGTTCGGCAGAGGTTCCAGTCCCGTCAGGCCGATCGCTTCGGCTAAAGCGCGGTTCACCCCCTCCGCCGCTAAGTCCAGGTTGGTATGGGCGGAAACGACACTTAGCTTTTTTTCAATCAGGCTGTAGACGACCTGATCCTTTCGGACAGCCTTCAACGGATGGAAAATCACCGGGTGATGGGTAATTAAGAGTTGGGCTGAAACCGCTTCTGCCCGCGCAACCGCCTCATGCGTAACGTCCAGCGCCAACAGACAGGAGGTCACTTCTGCCTCCGCGTCCCCTATCAGCAGCCCGCAGTTATCGAACTCCATCGCTGTCTCAAAGGGGGCCAGCCTGTCCAACGCGGAAAAAATGTCGTTTCCGGTTGGCATCCTGCTTTCATCTCCTTCCAGACCTGCCCAACCCGCTCGGACAGGCCGCGGTAGACTTCCGCTTCCTGCATACAATCCTCCGACCGGGACTGCCCGTCCGCAATCTTCCGAAGCCGCTCCCACTCCCCTTCTACATAGGCCAGTGCCTCCGGGGAGAAGTGATCCGGAATCCGCCCGAGCAGCAGGGCCAATTCATCCTGGAAAACCGCCGGGCCCCGGAATTCCGCATGGATGACAGTATACCGATGGTTCCGGTCAATCACCGGCGTTTCGGACAGGATCTCAAAGCCGTTGACAGCCAACCATTCCCGCAGGTAAGGCGCTTGTGTCATCGGCTGCAAAATCAGCCGCCGGGCCGGGTCGCGTACCCAGCTGCAGGCCTGTAAGATCTGGGTAATCAGTTCCCCGCCCATCCCACAGATTAAAATATCCATCCCATCCGCTGGGGCCACCTCTTTCAGACCATCTGAAAGCAGGGTACGGATCTGTTCCTCCAGTCCATGCTCCGCAATGGTGCGCCGGGCCGATTCCAGCGGGGCTGTATGGATATCGCAGGCCACACAGCGGGAAACAATCCCCTTTTCCACCAGATACACCGGCAGATAACCGTGATCCGTACCGATGTCCACTGTCGGGCTTCCCGCCCGGACCAGCTTCGCTGCTGCCAGCAGCCGCCGATCAAGCGTCATATTCTTACACTTCCTATCCTTCTTCCCGTTCCGGGTAACGTTTCAGCGCATTGGCTGTTATTTTCGCAAAAACCGTGGTGATATACTGGGTCAGCACCAGGGCCAGCAGGCTGATGACCGAATAGAACGTCCCGTCCGGCATCAGCATAATCAGCAGGATCCCAGCCATCCGACCCGCATCCTTATAGCATTCTGTAATGGCAAAGGTTTCGCTTTTCTGCTCTTTGGCTCCAGGGACACGATCCAAGACCTGATATAATGTTGTCGTTGTGGGGTTCACCAGGAAAACGCCGAAAAACGCATTGGCAGCCGAAAGCAGCAATACTGTAACCGTATTCAGCTCCACAAAAAGCAGGGCAGTTGCCCCGGCCAGCAGGGTTGCCGCCGCAGTCATCAGCTTGAGCCGGTTCCCCGGCCGGGTAATCTTCCCAGCGATTACACTGGCCGTCATGGAAACGATCCCCACCAGGAAGGTATTGCTCCCGACGAGCGCTTCACTTTTCACAATCGAAAACAGGAGAACATTCAGGAAAAACCCGAATGCGCCGTCCCGGATCCCTTTGAAAAAATCCATATGGATGACAAAAAACCAGACCTTCTCGGAGTACACCTTTTTGAGCATCCCCAGATAGCAGGTCGGACGATGGTCCGGCGCTTCCCCGGGCAGGCGGAATACGAGCCAGACTGCCCAAACCGCCAGCAGCGTGCAAGCGCCGAACAGCATATAATAGCCCCAGAAGCCGGGGAGGAGGTCGATCAGCCAGCCGGCAGCCAAGGGCATCACCAACGATATCAGCCCGGAAAATACGCCGATAAAATTCATTGCAATATCCCGGGTTTCGTCCGTGCTGTACTGCATCAGGGACTGGGAATAGGTGATCCAGTAAAATCCTGTCGCAAAGCCATGGATAGCCGCAACCACGAGATAAACCCCATCCAGCGAGCCAATAAACAGCAACACCACCACATAGACCAGCACAGACAACGCCATCCCAACCAAGATGACCGTCTTATTCACCAGCCGGTGAAGCAGCTTCCCTGCCAGCAGCATGGAAAGCGCAATGCAGAGATAATGGGCCACGTTGTACTTCAGTGCGATATCCGGATCCTCTGACACCCGCATCAGCAGGGTGTTGACAAAGGTCATGGTGATACTCGTCGCGAGGATGTATACCTCGTGCATCAATGCGAACCGGCGGAACTCCTCGTTCAGACGGTCGACCCCCAGGCTGAAAAACAGCTTTGTTTGCAGCGTATGAAAAAATTGTCGGATCCCCTGCACGGATACCCCTCCCCAACCGTCAGCAGCAAAAGCGAACTCTCAGGCTCCCCTTCTGCAATCGTGTTACCAAGAAACCGTATTACTGATGAAACAGCAAGCCCGGAAGGTTGCTTTCCGGGCTTGCCGTCTGCGCTTTACGCGGGTTTATTTCGAAGCCAGATGGCGGTTGATTTTCTCCACCATCTCGTCTGCATTGACGCCGTGGACCGCACAAGCGTCCTCCAGCGACTCTCCTCTGGCAGAGGGGCAGCCTAAGCAGTGCATCCCCATTTCCAGGAAAAACGGAGCGGTGCTCTGATCCATATCCAGAATATCGCCAATAATCATCGTTTTATCAATTTGCATGTTGAAAATCTCCTTTTATTTTTCTGTAACCAAACTTCCTGCCGTAAAGACCAGAAGCACATACGAAAAAAAACATTTCCTTCTCTTCGCTGTTTCTTATTATATCCAACTATCCGCCGCTTTGCAATCTATTTTCACAGGATTTTTTGCCTGGATTTCAGAGCTTGTTTGAAAAATCAGCAATACTGTCTTTTTGCCCAGGCCAGGCGGATTTCGGCGTTGAAAATCCTCGGCAGGCGGCAGCCTGTTTGCGTTTTTCTTCTTGAAACCGCCTCGCCCTACACAAAAATCCAGAACTTTCTCTATTTTCAAACAAGCAGGCCCTAACCTAGGGCAACCTTGTGGTAAACCTTTTTCCCTTTTTTCAGGACGACCCCCTGCTCAAGCTGCGCTCTGGAAACCGTCTGGGTCGGAGCCGCCGCTTTTTCACCGTCGATCATTACGCCTCCGCCAGTTACCAGACGCCGCGCCTCCGCATTTGAAGGACAAAGCCCGGTTTTCACCAGCAGGGTCAGAAGCCCGATTTCCCCGTCCGTCAGATCGGCTTCCGACAATTCGGTGGAAGGCATATCCGCACTCTCCCCACCTGCGGCAAACAGGGATTTCGCCGCTTCCATAGCCTTTTGGGCTTCCTCTTCGCCGTGAACCATCTTGGTCACTTCGAAAGCCAGACGTTCCTTTACCGGGTTCAGCTCGCTCCCGGTCAGATGCTCCATTTCCTCGATTTCCTCGATCGGGACAAAGGTAATCAGCTTCATGCAGCGGATGACATCGGCATCATCCACATTCCGCCAATATTGGAAAAATTCATAGGGGGAGGTCTTTTCCGGATCCAGCCAGAGGGCGCCTTTTTCGGTTTTGCCCATTTTCTTGCCTTCCTTGGTGGTCAGCAGGGTAAACGTCATGCCAAAGACCTGCTCTTCCTCTACCCGACGAACCAGATCCACCCCGCCGAGAATATTGCTCCACTGGTCGTCTCCGCCCAGCTCCAGCTTACACTGATGCTCCCGGTTGAGGTGCAGGAAATCATAGCTCTGCATCAGCATATAGTTGAATTCCAGGAAGGAAAGCCCCTTCTCCATCCGGGACTTGAAGCATTCCGCGGTGAGCATCTTATTCACCGAAAAATGGACCCCGACGTCCCGCAGGAATTCGATGTAATTCATATTTTTGAGCCAGTCCCCATTCCGGAGTACCAGCGCTTTCCCATCCGAAAAGTCAATGAAACGGGACATCTGCCTGCGGAAACATTCCGCGTTGTGATCGATCTCCTCCACGGTCAGCATTTTCCGCATATCGGTTTTCCCGGTCGGATCACCAATCATGGTGGTCCCGGTCCCTAACAGGGCAATCGGGCGATGGCCGGCGTTCTGCATATGCTTCATAACCACCAGCTGGAGGAAATGCCCCACATGGAGCGAATCCGCCGTAGCGTCAAAGCCGATATAAAACGTTACCTTTTCACTGTTCAGCAATTCCTCAATTTTGTCTTCATGGGTTGCCTGGGCAATCAGCCCGCGGCGCTTGAGCTCTTCAAAAACTGTCATTGAAACATCCTCCTGAAAAATTAAATTTAATACAGGAAAGCCCTCTGCTTTCCCTTTTGGAAAACAGAGGGCGAATCAATCGCGTTACCACCTCTATTTGCCCTGCCCTCACGGACAGAACCTCTCCGTCTTCCGTCCTGAAAACGAAAGACGCACCGACGCGGTAACGGGCGTACCCGGCGGGGCTTACTTCCAGTTCTTCCCCGCAGCTCCCAGAGGTATTCGCCAGCCGTTCCCCCGCGTCCTTCCACCACCCGGACGCTCTCTGCAGGCGGAAACCGGCCGCTACTTGCTCTGTTCCTCGCTGTTTGTGTTATCATAACACAGTTTATCCGAAATGTCAATCCAAGCCGGATGCTTCCAACTGGTTTTCGATCAGCCGGTTGGCAATGCCAAACGCCTGGATCCGCCGTTTCGCCAGTGTGATTTGAGACTTATACCGCTCTGGATCCGCTTTGGACTCCAAAGTCCGGACGGTTTCCCGCAGTTTATGCAGGGCGGAGTCAATCTGCCTTTTTGCTTCTGTTAAGTCCTCTTTTGAAAATTCCATCGTTACCTCTCTCCAATATTGCAGCTGAGATTTATATTGTATAGGAGTTCGGAAAAATAGTCAAGGTCAAGCACAGCGGGATCCGGCAGTTTTATGGCGTGAATTGCCGGGTACGGAGGAGTCTTTTGCGAATAAAAAAGCTCTCTCAAAAGCTTGCCGTTCCAGCAAAACCCGCCAGCCTTTCACATTTAATCCCGAAAACGGTTGAATAATCAATCCTTTCATGCTATAATTCCTGAAGCGTTGCCAACGGCAATAATGTGAGATTTTGTCTGCAATTCATTGAAGGAGGTACAAGCATGAAGTTTGAAAAAATTGATTGCGGCAGCGGAATGATTGCGGTTGTTTTAAGCGACAGCAAAGTGATTACCGATGTCGATTCTGCGCTTGATTTACTGATGTCTGCCAAATATGAAACAGGCACGAAGTATATTGTCGTGGATAAAAAGCTCGTTATTGAGGATTTCTTTATTTTAAGCAGCTGTTTAGCCGGAGAAATCCTTCAAAAGTATATCAACTACGGTGGAAAAATTGCCATATACGGCGATTATTCTCACTATACCAGTAAGCCGTTGAAGGATTTCATCTATGAAAGCAACAAAGGGAAAGACGTATTCTTTGCTGCTACAAAAGAGGAAGCCATCCAGAAGATCAGCAAAGTTATTTAGCAAACGAAATCTCCGTTCTGCTGCACAGCCGAAACAACAAGATCCATTAGAAACTCGAAAAGACGGTACAGCCCTTGTAATTGGGGCTATACCGCCTAATCTGCAATTACTTCCTGGATCCTTTTTACCTTTTGCGCTGCTGTATTCTTACTGGGGCAATTTCACTAATTAGAGATTGAACCATGGAATTTTCCATGCTATAATTAGAATGACAAATCGGAATTTAGGGAGAGATAAGTAATGATAGGAATATATGATTGTTTTGGATATGGTAAAGGGTATGATGTACTTTTCGAAGAAAGATATAAATTGATAAAAGAAGCTGGTTTTGATTGTGTAATGCTATGGTGGAGCGACCAATTTGGCAGGGGCGAAGGCTATCAAAAGATGTACAGTATGCGAGAAATGCCGGGTTATATATTGAAAATATTCATACCCCGGTTCACGGGCAAAATTTCCTGTCATTAAATAATTTAGATGGTGAAAGCGTTTTTCAAACCTATTTACAGTGTGTAGACGATTGCTATGTATAATGATATTCCAACAATGGTTATTCATTTACCTAACGATTCAAGTCCAATAGATAAAATCGGAATAGAACGTTTGAAAGCAATCGTATCACAAGCGGAAAACAAAAAAATTCAGATAGCATTTGAAAATCTGACAAACATCAATAATTTAACCTTTGTATTAAAAACATTTACCTCGAAATATGTAGGATACTGCTATGATAGTTGTCACCATATAAATTACTCGCCTGATATTGATTTATTAAAACTTTTTGGAAATCGTTTATTTGCTCTTCACCTTCAAGATAATGGCGGAAAACATAACCAACACCAATTACCTTTTGACGGAAATATAAATTGGGTTAAGGTAATGGATGATATTTCTGATACGAAATATAAAGGTGCAACCTCATTAGAACCTATGAATTGGGATTATGAGCAGCTATCAATTAAGGAGTTTCTCTCGTTAGCATCTCAAAAGGCAAAAAAGCTTGATAGTATGAGAAAGTGATAAATTCACGTTTACCGGGCAGTTATCCATGATGAATAACCGCCCTCATCGCTATTTTGACGAAAAATTAAGAAATTGTACTCTCAGCAACACACAAGGTAAAAGGGACCTTCCTTGTAACTGGAAAACCATGCGGCTGAACCTTTCGTGAACCATCCACATGGTAAGAGTGCATACCGATCCACAACATCCTTTACCGTGCAGCACAGCCCTTGAAGAGGGGCTTTAATAACTACTACTCTATAATACAAGGAAATACAAAAAATGTTTAGGGAAATGAGAAGAAAAAAGCAGCTTCTGGATCACCAGCAATCTGTGGATATACTAAACCGCGGAACGGCCGGTGTATTGGCTTTGTTAGGAGATAACGATTATCCATACGCCCTGCCGATCAGTTATGTGTATGACAACTCTAAGATATATTTTCACAGCGCAAAGGCAGGACATAAGATCGACGCCATCCGGAAAAACCGGAAAGCGTCTTTCTGTGTCCTTGACCAGGACCAGGTCGTCCCCGAAGAATATACCACTTATTTTCGAAGCGTTATTGCTTTTGGCCAGATCCGTATCCTGGAAAAGGAGTTGGAAATCCAGGAAGCGATGGAAAAGCTGGCTTTCAAATATTATCCGGAAGACAGTGAAGTAAACAGAAGTCAAGCTATCGCCAGGGAATGGCAATCTGTCTGCGTGATCGAATTTTCGATTGAACATCTGACAGGAAAAGAAGCCATTGAGCTTGTAAACCGATAATCCCTATTTCAAAGCTGGATGGCCAAGCTTGGACATTTTTGCTTAAACAGGCCAATAGCTTTCCCGATTTTCAAACCAGCTTCATTCTTTTTCATAAACCCTGCCTTCTGCCTCATATAGTAAACTGTATGAGAGGGGGCAATTCCGTTGAAGAAACGTCGGTTTATCCAAAATGCGCTGGTTATGACGGCCGCAACATTCCTCATGCGCACCATCGGGACCCTGTTCCAGGTTTATCTTTCCAACCGGATCGGAGCGGAGGGGATTGGGCTGTTCCAGCTGACGTCCTCCGTCTATCTGCTGGCTGTCACCCTTTCCACCTCGGGCATCAGCCTTGCCGTCACCCGCATTGTTTCGGAAGAAATGGCGCTGAACAATCCGTTGGCCGCTAAATCCGCATTCCGGCGCTGCCTGCTGCTTTCGCTCATGTTAGGGATGCTGGCGGGAGGATTGCTCCTCTGGGGTGGGCGATGGCTGGGAACCGTTATCCTGGGGGACGCCCGAACCGTCCCCGCACTCCGGCTGCTTTCCTTCGGGCTCCCTTTTTTGGCAACTGCTTCCGTGATGCGGGGCTACTTCCTCGGCCTGCAAAAGCCCATCCAATCCATTTCCGGGGACGCCATAGAACAACTGGCCATGATGGTCCTTACCATCCCGCTCCTGACCCTGTTCCTTCCCAAAGGGCTGGAAGCCGCCTGCTGTGCGCTGGTCATTGGCTCGGCTGTTTCCGAGGCCGTTTCCTGCCTCTACTCAGGTTTTCTCTGCTTACGCAGCCGATTGCCCTCCTCCGGAAAAATCCCACGCGGGATGAACCGGAGGATCGGCGGGATTGCCCTCCCCATCGCGGTCAGCAATTATTTCCGTTCCCTGCTGACTACCCTGGAAAATGTTCTGGTTCCGCCCAGCCTGAAGCGCTATGGCGCGTCCGAGGGGGAGGCGCTCTCCCAATATGGGCTTGTCAAAGGGATGGCTATGCCGATCCTGATGCTCCCGGCTGCCGCGATGTCCGCCTTTGCCAGCCTTCTTGTGCCGGAGGTAGCCTCTGCACGGGCAATCGGGGACAAAAAGAAGATTGATTTCATAGTCAATAAGTGCTTCCAGGCTACTCTCCAATTCTCCTTTTGGGTAACCGGGATTTTCCTCTGCTTCGGTCAGGAAATCGGGTCGGCTTTTTACCGCGACCCGCGGGTCGGAAGCACCCTGCTGATTCTGACCCCGTTGGTGCCGCTGCTCTATCTGGACCAAATTGTGGACAGCATTCTAAAAGGGCTGAACCAGCAGCTCAGTTCCATGAAATACAATACAATGGATTCCATCCTGCGCGTCCTCCTGATTTGGATCTTAATCCCGATCTGGGGAATGAAAGGCTATTTGGTCATGTTCTTCTGCGGTACAATTTTCAATGCAGGCTTGAGCATCAACCGCTTGATTGTGGTATCCCGCGTTCATTTTCAAACCCTGCGCTGGGTCATCGGCCCGGTCGCGTCCATCGCCGCTTCCTGCCTGCTGGTATGCAGTCTGGTTTCCTGCCCTCTGGTTCTCCGGATCGGATTGGTCACCGGGATTTATTTTTTCCTGCTCCGCTTAACCGGAAGCCTCAAACGGGAAGACCTGGAATGGGGGAAACGGATTTTCTCCAAAAGCAGGCCGAAAGCAGATTAAACTATTTAATCCTTCCAATTTGGTTCACCAACATCGTAATTTTGCTCAAAAACAGGATTTTCCGGATCATTTAAGCATAGTTCAGATTGAAACATCTCATCAGGAACATAGCCCCCCATCCCCAGGCGTACAAACTT
>CANSRB010000041.1 GCA_947649285.1 uncultured Clostridia bacterium | reverse complement strand
TACGAATTCTCAATAAAACGATGCAGTCGTTTTATTGGGCCGCAGAATGCGGTCCAGCGACATGATAAAAAGATTTTAATTTTTATCAAGAAATAGTATTATTCAATATCCATGGAATAGGGAGGTGCTGACTCTATTATAGTACAAGAACGGCGTTTCGGCAAGGGAATAAAAGGATGGTTTCCTTTCCAGTTTTTTCTTTCAAAGTAAATGTAAAATATTCTTGACATTTTGGAACAGGCTCTTTATAATAAAAGTAAAGATTTCTTTACTTTTGGAGGGATACCATGAAATCGATTTTCAAGAAATTCGGATTCCATGCGCTGGACGAAATGGAAAAAGCCATCCTGTTCCGTGCACAGAGGAATGCTTATCTGTTTTTGCTTCTGGCACTGCTGGCGGGTTCTTTCTATGAAAGCTACCAGGTTTACCGGTACCATACCCGGCTGAACCCATATCCCTGCTTGCTGCTGGTTGCCGCTGTGCTGATCCAGGCGTTCTCCCGGCTGGTTATTACCCGGAATGCGGTAAAAGGGGACGAGGATTCCTATGAAACAGGGCCCTTGTTAAAAATCATTTTCTTCCTCTGTGTTACGGTTTGCGTCGCTGCGACAGTTGCCGCCATGATTCTGTTCTTAGGTGTGAGGGCATGAAAAACCGGATCAAGGAGCTTCGGAAATTGCAGGGATACCGGCAGGAGGATCTGGCTGCTGCGCTGGGGGTGTCCAGACAAACGATTATCGCAATCGAGAATGACAAGTATAACCCGAGCCTAGAACTGGCCATAAAGCTGGCCCGCCATCTGCATACTACCGTGGAAGAGCTGTTTATTTTGGAGGTATAACATGAAAAAGAAACTTTGGACGCTGGCCCCCTATCTCATTTTGCTGGGAATTGATTTTTATCTGCTGCCCTTGCTGATCCGGGACACCGGCATGGCAATGCTTTTGATGCTCTGCGTGATGCCGCTGATCGCGTTGGTTTCGGCTGTGATCTATGGGGTCCGAAATGGGTTCAGTATCCTGCTTCCAGCCTTGGCTTTCCTTTTATTCCTGCCGACGGTTTTTATCTATTATAATTTATCGGCTTGGATTTACACGGTATTTTATGCCCTCCTGGTCCTGGGTGGGAATGGCTTGGGAAGAATTTTCTATCAAAAAAGATAAGAACCTGTATGTATAACCGAAAAACGTTGTCTGACCGGGCCTTTTCCGGACATACTGCGTTCATTTTTCTTGCCATACGCCAGTATGCCTGCAAAAAACCGCCTTGTCTGCCGGGAAAATCCCTCGGCTGTCCGGCGCTCCCGGCTGCACATACAGGTTCTAAACCTGCCGCCGGTTCTTCCTTTCAGGAGGAACCGGCGGCTTTTCTTATCCGAACAGCAGATGGACGAACAGGGCGCTGAGAATGAATCCCGTACAGTCGGCGGCTAGGGAGCAAAGGAGGGTATGCCGGGTATTCCGGATCTGGACAGCGCCGAAATAGACAGCCAGGGTGTAGAAGGTGGTTTCGGTGCTTCCCATCAGGACGCTGGCAATCTGTCCGATCCGGCTGTCCGCGCCAAAGCTTCGGAGCAGTTCTTCAAAAAAGGTCAGTGCGCCGCTGCCCGAGATCGGGCGGAGAAGGGTAAGTGGGATTACCTCGGGCGGAAGATGTAGGAACCGCGCGGCTGGAGTGAGTGCGGCTGTCAGGACATCCAACCCTCCGGAAGCCTTGAACATACCGACGCAGGTCATCAGTCCGATCAATGCGGGAAGAATGCTGACTGCTGTTTTCATCCCCTCCCGCGCGCCCTCCAAGAAAAGGGAAAAGACATCCAGCCTTTTATACAGACCAAAAGCTAGGATCCCGCCGATCGCCAGCGGGATAATGAAATGGGTCATCGGCGGTCACGCTTTCGGGATTCCAACGGGAAAATCCGGTTTAAAATCAGGGCTAGCGTCAGCCCGACAGTAAGAGAAAGAAGGGAAACAATCCAAACGGCGGGGAGGATATCCAGGGGCTCCGCCGCCCCGTATTTCAGACGTAAAACAGCCGTCGTGGTGGGGATCAGCTGCAAAGAAGCCGTGTTCATCACCACAAAAAGGATCATGGGATCGGTTGCCGTATGCTTGGCGTGGGGCGGTGCTTCTTTTGCCAGCTCACGGACGGCGGAGATGCCCAGCGGGGTAGCCGCATTGCCCAGCCCCAGCAGATTGGCCGTCAGGTTCAAGGTGATGGCCTGCATCGCCGGGGATTCGGGGCGGACTCCCCGGAAAAGCCGCCGGGTAATGGGAGAGAGCAGCCGCGCCAGCTTTTCCGTGAGCCCGCTTTCCTGCGCCACTTTCATCAATCCGCTCCAAAGGCAGATACTGCCCCCTAAAGTCAGCGTCAGGGTCACGGCCTTTTCGCAAGAGGAAATTGCAGCGGCGTTGAGGGCTTCGCCTTGCCCGTTGCAGATCCCGAATACCAGGGACAGCAGGATCATACCAGTAAAAATCCATTTCATCATGGAAGGGACAACCTTTCTTTGGATAATGGGCCTACACGTGTTTTTAAGGATACGGATAAAGGAATGTTTAGAAAGCCGGGACTCCTGTCTTTCACAGATCTTGGAATTTTCCCTTTCAATATTTTCCATAATATGGAATTACTATTATATTTATGCAGGCGCTTTTAAAATAATACAGGGAATGAAGGAGAATTTTCCCAAAAGCCGTTGACAGTTACTGTAATTTCATGTAAAATAAGTGAAGTAATCAGCGGATTTATTCCATAAACGGCGAAGCGTCGCGGCTGCCGGAATGCGATCGGAACCTCTGGGCTTGGTTCGGGTCAGAAGAGCAGGGGACTTTTCGCGTGTGGAACGTGGGATAATTCCGCCGTTTGGAAGAAAGCCGAAACACTGGTTCTAGATTTAATCAAAGAGGGAGAGAGGATATTCATGAAATCCACTGGTATTGTACGCAGAATTGACAATCTGGGTCGCGTCGTTCTGCCGATTGAGCTCAGACGTATTTTTGGTATTGAAAAGGAGGATCCGGTTGAAATTTTTGTGGATGATAATTATATCATGCTGAAAAAATATCAGCCTGCCTGCATTTTCTGCAATGACGCAAAAGATGTGGTCAACTATCGCGGGAAAAATATCTGTCAGAAATGCCTGGATGAGTTGAAAGCTTCCAAATAACCCGGTTTTAGGAAGGAAGCAATGGGAGAAAGGATCTTGTGAAATGTGGAAAAAGGCACTAGTCGTTCTGCTGGGTATATGCGTCCTGTTGTCCGCCTGCGGCCAGAACAGAGGAAAGCAGTCGGCAGTTCATCTATCAAGCTCCGCACAAGAGTACGAAACCCTTTCCTATAGGGAATTTAAAAAGCGGACAGGAACCGAAGCCGGCTTTTATCATGCGCAGTATTATTGCGGGGAGATCCCTGATTCCCCACTTGAGGTGATTTACGCCGGCGAATATGATGAAGACCTGGGAGAAACGGTTCCGCCGGACGACAACGCATTGCCGGTCCGGCTTCAAGGCTCTCTTGATGCCTTGATGGAGGGAATCCGGGAGGAAATGTCGCTGACGGGATTTTCCGAGGCGTTGTTTGCGGAGGGTGCAGCGAAAGCGGTATTGACCCGTCTGGAAGGCGCCGGGACTGCCTATTACGTAGGGAATGATTTTGTAAACATCCAATTTGACAGCGATCAGGATGGGGAACTCGACAGGCTGCTGTCCATTTCACTGGATGAATCCACTGATGCAGCGATTGATCCGAAAAGCGCTGCATGGCTGGAAATTGACCGCCAAGTCAACTGAAAAAGTACAGCGTTCGATCTGTTTTCAGGCGCTGGCCAATAAAAAAACCGCCGAAGGATGGGGTTCCGTTCTTCGGCGGTTTTTTTGATTTCCAGATCCTGCTCTGGATGATTCCACAGAAAACGTGCAGATTATCCAGATAAAATACGAATATTCGTACAACTTACCTATTGCCAGAAAGTAAAATTCATGGTACAATAAAGGTTGTTAGAACATACGTTTGTATGTAGGATTTCGAAATAGAAAGGATAACCGCATGACTTTAAAACAGATGGCATTGGATTACCGGCAGTCCGCAGGGCTGCTGAAGGGACGGATTGACCTGCTGAAGCAGGAAAAACAGCGGGCCAGCGAAAAAAAACGGCAGGAGCTGGAAGGGCGCCTGACCATTTTAACAGCGGAGTATTATTATCTGCTGCGTACGGCAAAGTACCTTCGGGATTACTATCAGTCTTGCGGGGAGGGGATTCTTTATACGGCTGACCAGCTTTGATTTACAGGAGGATTTTTTGGCTTGCTACGACCCGAATTGGGAGGAGGGATATGGGGACAACCATAGCCGGATGCTCCAGGTGAAACGGGTACTGCTCCAGGCAATCAAGGAGGAGCTCACGCCAAGACAACGCCAGATGCTGCTGCTGTATTACTTTGAACGGAAAAATACGCTTCAGATTGCAGCAGAACTGGGCGTGCATAAGTCCACCGTTTCCCGTACCCTCCACCGGGGGATGGAAAAGATCGAACGGATGATGAAATACTGCGCTTTGCGTTAAAAAATTACAGTTTCCCTGCCAGTTGGTGAGGGAACTCCATATAAAAAAGCCATCGGGATTTTCCCGATGGCTTTTTTTACAAAAACAGCTTATTTCAGCTCGACTTTCGCGCCAGCGCCTTCCAGCTTCTCTTTGATGCTGTCAGCGTCTGCTTTGGAAATGCCCTCTTTGATGGGTTTCGGAGCGTTGTCAACCAGCTCTTTTGCCTCTTTCAGGCCAGCGCCGGTGATCTCTTTAACCAGCTTGATAACGCCCATTTTGGAAGCGCCTGCTTCAACCAGAATAACGTCAAACTCGGTTTTCTCTTCAGCAGCCGGAGCAGCAGCCGGGCCTGCCACCATAACCGGAGCAGCAGCCGATACGCCGAACTCCTCTTCGATTGCTTTAACCAGTTCGTTCAGCTCCAGTACGGTCAGAGCTTTGATATCATCAATAAACTTTGTGATTTTTTCAGAAGCCATGAAAAAATACCTCCCTAAATTTTTGTTACAGCGTCAGGACTGCTTTATGCAGATTCCTGCTCCTTCTTTTCTGCGATCGCGTTAAGGGCAACCGCCATACCGCGAAGATTACCGGTAAGAACGCTAAGCAGCTGGCCGATAAGCTGATCCTTGGAAGGCAGCTTGCCGACAGCGATCACTTTCTCAGCATCCATGACTTCGCCGTCCATAAAGCCGGCTTTGATGTTGAAGCCATCTTTGATCTTGTCCGCATATTTTGCAGCGACTTTCGCCGGAGCAACCGCGTCGTCCTTGCTGATTGCAAGAGCAGTGGTGCCCTCCAGGACAGAATCCAGGCCTTCCAGCCCGGTTTCCTTCGTAGCAAAGCGGAGCATAGTGTTCTTCACAACGGTGTATTCGACACCTGCTGCGCGGAAGTCCCGGCGGAGCTGGGTATCCTCGGCAACGCTGATCCCTTTATAGTCAATCAGGACGCCGGCAGCGGCACCTTTCAGCTTTTCAATCAGGTCTGCGACCTGCTGCTGTTTCTGTTGTAAAATCTGTGCGCTTGGCAAATAGATTCACCTCGTTTCAATATTCTAAATGAATACTGCCATTTCTTTTGCCAAAAAGGAAAACCCTTTCCCGGAAAACAGGAAAGGGCATGATACATCAATTAAAATCGATTCAGCCTTTTCCTCGGCAGGCGGGCCTTTCAGCCGCATTATATGCTTTGTGCAAACCTGCTGTCTAAAGAAAATAACAGCATTTCATATTATACAGTGGAAAAACGGGTTTGTCAAGTTATACGCCGTATTTTGCGGTGCTTACTTTAACGCCGGGGCCCATTGTGGAAGCAACAACACAGGATTTGATATACTGGCCCTTGGTAGCGGCCGGCTTTGCCTTTACGATGGCGCTCATCAGGGTATCCAGGTTTTCCGCCAGCTTCTCTACGCCGAAGGAAGCCTTGCCGATCGGGCAGTGGATAATATTGGTTTTGTCCAGACGGTACTCGATCTTACCGGCTTTTGCCTCGGAAACCGCTTTGGCAACGTCCGGGGTAACGGTTCCGGCTTTCGGGGACGGCATCAAGCCACGCGGGCCCAGCACCTTACCCAGACGGCCGACAACGCCCATCATATCCGGGGTTGCGATGACGACGTCGAATTCCATCCAGCCTTCGCCCTGGATCTTCTGGACAAATTCATCACTGCCGGCATATTCTGCACCAGCAGCCTTAGCAGCCTCTACGTTGTCGCCTTTGCAGAGCGCCAGGACGCGGACGTTTTTACCCGTACCGTTCGGCAGGACAACCGCGCCGCGGACCTGCTGGTCAGCATGGCGGGAGTCAACACCCAGACGAACGTGCAGTTCGATGGTTTCATCAAATTTTGCTTTCGCGTTCGAGCAAGTCAGCCCCAGCGCTTCATTTTGTTCATAAACCTTGTTACGGTCGACCAGTTTTGCACTGTCAACATATTTTTTACCATGTTTCATACAATCATTTCCTCCCTAAAAGTGGTTCATAGCGGAATTTTCCTCCCACCAGGGTTAACTTAGTCGATGACTTCGATGCCCATGGAGCGAGCAGTACCCGCAACCATGCTCATGGCGGCTTCGATGCTTGCAGCGTTCAAGTCGGGCATTTTCGTTTCAGCGATCTGCTTAACCTGCTCTTTGGTGATTTTGGCAACCTTTGTCTTGTTCGGGACGCCCGAAGCTTTTTCCAGGCCAACAGCCTTTTTGATCAGGACTGCTGCCGGAGGGGTCTTGGTAACAAAGGTGAAAGAACGGTCCGCGTAAACGGTAATGACGACCGGGATCAGATACCCGATATCGTTCTTTGTGCGTTCGTTGAACTCCTTAGTAAAAGACATGATGTTAACACCGTGCTGGCCTAATGCAGGACCTACCGGCGGAGCCGGGGTTGCCTTTCCAGCAGGGATTTGCAGCTTAATATAGCCGACAACCTTTTGAGCCATAATTTGCACCTCCAAAATTTGTGGTAAATGGCGGAACGGGCTTCCCGCTCCTCCCACTGGCGTTCCTATTTATGGTAAACGCCCGCAGGGGCAGCCCCCTGCGACAATTCATGCTGAGAACCTGTATTCACAACCGAAAAACGCTGTCTGACCGGGCCTTTTCCGGACATACTGCGTTCATTTTTCTTGCCATACGCCAAGTATGCCTGCAAAAAATCGCCTTGTCTGCCGGGAAAATCCCTCGGTCATCCGGCATCCCCGGATATGAACACAGGTTCTAATTTTCGACAGCGACCTGGCCTAACTCCAGCTCGACGTCGTTGTCGCGCCCGAACATGGAAACGGTGACCGTTACCTTGTTCGCGTCCGGCACGATAGATTTAACGATGCCGGTGAACCCTTCCAGCGGCCCGGATACTACGCGGACCGTATCGCCTTCGGCATAGTTGACTTCTATGTGGACGCTTTCCACGCCCAGCGCCGCCACCTCTTTTTCGGTCAGCGGGATCGGCTTGGAGCCGGGGCCGACAAACCCTGTCACTCCGCGGATATTGCGGATGACATACCAGGAATCGTCCGTCATAATCATTTTTACGAGGACATAGCCCGGGAAGATTTTGCGTTCTACCTCGCGCTCCTTGTTGTCTTTGACCTCCAGCACTTTTTCCACCGGAATCTTGACCTCTTCGATCAGCTCCTGAAGGCTTTGGTTTTCGACAACGCTTTCAATGTTTTTGGCTACCTTGTTTTCATAACCGGAATACGTGTGGATGACATACCACTTTGCGGTTTCTGACATTGGATCAGGCTCCTTTCAGAATCAGTACATCAACCGGAAAAGGGAAATGAAAAGCCAGTCCAAAATCCAGATGCTGACTGCGGCCAGTCCGGTAAACGCCAGAACAACCAGCGTGTTGTTCTTGACGGTTTTTTTGGAAGGCCAGACAATCTTCTTCCATTCGCTCTTCAAGTCTTTAAAAAAACGGACAGCCTTTTTGAAAAAGCCGTTTTTGGGTTTTTGATCCTTTGCTTTGGAAGAAGACTTCTTCACAGCAGAATCCTTTGCCTCCATGGCATCTTTTTTTGCCATTGACTCAGCCACCTTCCGTTTTACTTTGTTTCTTTGTGAGCGGTGTGTTTCCGGCAGAAACGGCAGTATTTGCTCATTTCGAGTCTGTCCGGATCATTCTTTTTGTTTTTCTTTGTGTTGTAATTACGTTGTTTGCACTCTGTGCAAGCTAAAGTAACCTTAACCCTCATATCGGCACCTCCTGCTAACTTCGGGATTTGTTTTGCCTCCCTCTTCGAAAGGCGGCCTGAAGGGATTTCAGGCGCAAAAAAATAAACCTTCTTTGAGGTAGTTTCTACTATAGCATAAAGGGAAGCGGCTTGTCAACTCCCGCGCCGGTTTTTCCACCTTTTTTACCTGATTTCAGCGGAACCGCCAAAGAAGCCCTGGAATTCCGGGCGGGGCTGTGCGGATTGATACAGGGCGGGTTCCTGTTATGCCGGTTTCATAAAAAGGATCCAGCTTTCGAGCGGCCGCTTCTCTATTAAAGCTTGATCTTTATTTAATAAGAATAAGACGGGTGCGAGGCTTCTATTTTCGGTACTTGTGTTTCGTTTGGAAAGGGAGTATAATAATATCCGTATAAATCATTCTGTCAGGAGGTAAGGAAATGGAAAGCCGTGCAAAGAAAATCATCCGGAGCGTCCTTCTCACTCTCTTGCAAACGGTGCTTGTGGCCGGGCTGATAGTGGGGATCCGGATTTTATGGATGGATGGGATGATTTTGACCGGCATTCCCTCCGCGGACGAGGTGGCGAAGGTGACGGTTTCCTGTTTGGATCAGGTGCGGGAACTTACAGATCCGGATGAGATCGCGCAGGCTGTCCAGTTGGCCGGCTGTTTGAAATACGATCTTTTAGCTGAGGCAGGAGCATCCGGAATGCCGCTGGTAACGATTTGCTATACCCGGACGGACGGGCGGCAGGTTTCGGTTGCGGCGGATCTTGAAACCGTGTGGTGGAAGGGGCGGACCCACCGCCTGAAAGAGCCGGAAATATTTGTTTCTTTAACAAAAGGACTTTTCTTTGCGGCCGAGAACTGAGAAAATCCGGCTTTTGCGGCCAGATGATGGAAAATTTTGGGATAATTACTGCGAATGCGGCAGGATTTTGCCTTGACAGATTCCACGAAAAAGGTTACTATATATTAGTAGCACTCTAATAACTTTCAAGTAACTTTCAAAATAACCGAAAATTTCCAATGAAAATTTAACTATTAGGAGGTATATTCATCACCCATGACACAAATCAGTATTCCAATGGCGGTTCTGTTTTGCGTCCTGGCGTTTGTGGCAGCTGGCGTAATTTTTGGATTGATCGCCTTTCGGCTAGGCGTTAATTATAGAAAAAAAGTTGCGGAATCAGAAATCGGCAGCGCGGAAGAGCAGGCCCGGAAAATTCTGAGCGACGCCGCCCACGACGCGGACACACGGAAAAAAGAAACCATCATTGAAGCAAAGGACGAGATCCATCGGCTCCGCAGTGATGCAGACCGCGAAATCAAGGAGCGCCGGAACGAGGTTTCCCGGCAGGAACGCCGGCTCGTCCAAAAAGAAGAAACCCTGGATAAAAAAATGGATAACCTGGAGGCGAAGGAAGAACAGCTTCAGCGTAAGCTGAAGGACGCGGAACTTCGCCTTGAGGAGGCTGAGCGGATCAAGCTCAGCCAGATTGACAATCTTGAAAGGATCTCCGGACTTACTGCCGAGCAGGCAAAGGAACAGCTTCTGGACAGCCTGCAGGACGAATTGACCCATGAAAAGGCGCTGAAAATCGCCAATTATGAACAAACCCTCAAGGAAGAATGTGAAGAAAAGGCGCGGGAATATATCTCTCTGGCGATTTCCCGCTGTGCGGCAGATCAGGTATCCGAAGCGACGGTTTCGGTCGTTACCCTGCCCAACGACGAGATGAAGGGCCGGATTATCGGCCGTGAAGGCCGGAATATCCGGGCGATTGAAACCCTGACTGGTGTGGATCTGATCATTGATGATACGCCGGAAGCCATCACGCTGTCCTGCTTTGATCCGGTGCGCCGGGAGGTGGCGCGGATTGCACTGGAACGTTTGATCCAGGACGGCCGTATCCATCCGACCCGGATCGAGGAGATGGTGGAAAAGGCTCGCCGCGAGGTGGACCAGCGCATCAAAGCGGACGGCGAACGCGCGGTGATGGAAACCAACGTGCATGGGATCCATCACGAGATCGTCAAGCTGCTGGGCCGGCTGCGCTACCGTACCAGCTATGGCCAGAACGTGCTCAACCATTCCATCGAGGTTTCTTATCTTGCCGGTATTATGGCCTCCGAGCTGGGGGTCGATGCGAACCTGGCCCGTCGGGCGGGGTTGCTGCATGATATCGGCAAGGCGCTGAACCATGAAATTGAAGGCTCCCATGTGGAAATCGGCGTGGAGGTCTGCCGTAAATTCAAGGAGAACCCGCAGGTGATCCACGCGATCGAGGCGCATCACGGGGATGTGGAAATCCGCACTGTCGTTGCGGCTCTGGTGCAGGCGGCCGACGCGATCTCCGCTGCCCGGCCGGCAGCCCGCCGCGAGAATTTGGAAAACTATATCAAACGTCTGCAAAAGCTGGAGGAGATCGCCAACTCCTACCGCGGCGTCGAAAAGACCTTCGCGATCCAGGCAGGACGGGAAATCCGGATTATGGTGCGTCCGGAGGAAATCAAGGACGAAAAGATGATCGTAGCGGCGCGCGAAATTGCCCAGAAAATCGAAAATGAGCTGGATTATCCCGGTCAGATCAAGGTGCATATCATCCGCGAAAACCGTGCGATCGAATACGCAAAATAAGAACCTGTGTTCATAGCCGGGGATGTCGGATGACCGAGGGATTTTCCTGGCAGACAAGGCGATTTTTTGCAGGCATACTTGACGTATGGCAAGAAAAATGAATGCAGTATGTCCGGAAAAGGCCCGGTCAGATGGCGTTTTCTGGTTGTACATACAGGTTCTAAATTCGGGCCGGGGCAGGAGACTGCCCCGGCCTTTCGTTTGTATTGAGATATTTTTTGGAAGCTTGCAGCATTTCCAGGGGATGCGGGGTATTTTGGTCAAGAGCCTTGGCGATTCGTGAAAGGAGGGGGAAGGCTTGGAAGTACAGACGCTGTGCGCGGAGGATTGTCTGAACCAGACCATTGAAAAATATGCGGAGCTGGTGTACCGGCTGGCCTTCTCCCAACTGAAAAACCAAAGCGATGCGGAGGACGTTCTGCAGGAGGTCTTTTTGCGCTATCTCCGGAAACAGCCCGCCTTCGAAAGCGAGGAGCATGGGAAAGCCTGGTTCATCCGGGTGACGGTAAACCGCTGCCGCAGTGTCTGGAGCTCAGCCTGGAGGAGGCATCATGCGGAGCTGGATGAATCTCTGGCGGCGGAGGATCCGGATTACCTGGATCTTCGTGCGGCAGTCTGCGCGCTTCCAAAGAAATACCGGGCTGTTATCCATCTGTTTTATTATGAGGATTATACCACGGCAAAAATTGCGGCGCTTCTTCGGCTGAAGGAGTCTACCGTGCGTGCCCAGCTTACGCGGGCACGGGCTATGCTGAGAGAACGGCTGAAAGGGGATTGGGATGGATTTTAAAGAAAAATACCGTCAAATGAATGAACGGATTGTTCCCAGTCCGGCGGTGATCCGGGCGCTGGCTGAGCTTCCGGTGCGGAAGCAGCGGCGGTTGGGCTGGATGAGAGGGGCCGTCCCGGCGGCTGTCTGTATCTGTCTGGTGCTGACGCTCTGGATGGGCCATGGAATGAAGATCGCAGAGGATTCTTCCAAGGCTTTTCTCAATAATCAGGCGCCTCCACCGGAAGCCGGCGGAAAGGTGAGCTTGTCCGGCGGCTTCCGGATGGAGGAGAAAGCTGCCGCAGAGGATGACGTCCCAGCGGATCAGGGATCTTCGGAAGAGGTGGAGCTGAGGGGCGGAACCCTGCATTTGAACCGGAAGCTGTCCTCTGACCGGGCGGAAACGGTTCTGCCGGAGGTGAATGCGGAAATGAAAACAACGGAGGAAGCGGCTGAGCTGCTGGGGATTCCGGAAGGGATGCTTCCTCCCGAGCTCCCAGCGGATTTGCAGGAAGGCGGGCTTTTCTCTGTACAGATGGATTCCCCCTCGGGCCGGGCAGAGTTTTCCTATCGGGCGGATGGGGAAGAATTGCGTTCTGTGGTCCTCCGTTTTACAGCGGGAGACTCCCTACGGAAACCGTCGGGGATCGGATCCCTGATCGGCGGGGTTCAGGTTTGGGCGTTTTATGAGCCGGGACGGGAAGGAAGCCCCGAGAAATACAGCGCCGAATTTAGGATAGATACGGTATCCTGCCAGGTGGAAACCGAAAACCTGACCCGGACGGAATTTACCGCTTTGCTTGAAAGCCTTTTGACGGGCGGGGAATAGCCGTCGGGCAGGGCTTTCAAAAATAGATTCAATAAAAAAGAAAGAAGGGGTTTGATGAAAAAGTTTTGGCTTAGTTTTTGGATGGCGGCACTCCTGTTGGGCATGAGCGGGTGCGGAGGCCCGGCATTCATTGCTGGGGCAGATCATCCGATGAAAGAGGAGGCGGAAAACGAAGCGTTGCTTTACCGTGGGACATTGGTTTCGGTTACGGAAACGGGATCCGGGCAGGTATTACGGCTGGAGCAGGCGGAAGGCACGGTGTATGGCGACCCGCAGATGGAATTCCTCCTGACAGCGGAATCAGCACTTTCTTTTGAGCGGGAGGAATTGGAAGAGGGCGTTTACCTGGAAATCTATTCTAACGAAAAGGCGGAGGTTTTAAGCGCGAAGCTCCACCACTCTGCGGAAATGGTTGTCTTTAACGGGACGGTAAGTTCTGTCCAATCGGACGGCGAGGGAAAAGGCAGTATGCTTTTGATCCGCGACGGAACCGGAGAAGAAGTGGTGTTCCATTATTATGAGGACACCCAGTTCTTTTTCCCGCGGGAAGAGTTGAAAGAAGGGGTTGCAATAAGTATTTTCCATAGCGGAATTATGACCCGCAGCCTGCCTCCCCAGTGCAACGCGCTGGAGGTGCGGGAACTAATGGTTTGCGGCAAGAGGAAATGAGAGGGCCGGTTAGAACTCTGTCCTCCCAAATAACAAACACCGCTTCCCTATTATAGGGAAGCGGTGTTTGTTATTAAGAGCAGAACAGGTGCTTGCCGATCTGCTTGATGACCGGACGGCTGCGGATCCATTTATTGGAGGTCTTGCTGGGGTTATAATAATAGATGGCGCCGCCGCTGGGATCCTGGCCGTTCAGTGCGTCCTTTGCGGCTTTATAGGCGGAATCCGCAATAGGCTCGTTGAACTGGCCGTCCACAATAGCGGTAAAAGCCCCGTTTTGATAGATCACGCCGGACAGCGTATCCGGGAACGAGGGATGTTCCACCCGGTTCAGCACCACCGCGCCGACGGCGACCTGTCCACTGTAAGGCTCGCCGCGTGCTTCCGCGGAGATGATTCGGGCGAGCAGGTAGACGTTGTTTTCGGTCGCGGCCGGCATAGATCCAATCGTGATCCCCAGTTTTTTCAGGGTGGCCGGCCCGGCGATCCCGTCAACGGTCAGTTTCTGCTGCTTCTGGAATTTTTTCACGGCTTCCGCAGTGCCCTTTCCATAAATCCCGTCTATGCTTCCGGTATAGAGCCCGCGTTCCTTCAGCTTTTCCTGGATCGCGCGGACTTCGGTCCCACGGGAGCCGATTTTGGAAAGAGCTTCGGCGGAGAAGGAATGCTCCTGGATCAGGCGGAAAACAGATCCTGCCGCGATCAGAACGGCAAGGAACAGGATAAAATAAAAAGAGAGCTGCTGGGATTGAGATTTAATCTTCATAAAGGAAACTCCATTCGTAAATTTGAATTGGATGGTTTTACTTTTCCCAAATCGCCCCGCAATATGCAAATATAGGGGGTGAAGATTCTGGAATAAGGTTTGCTTGAAAAAAGTCGAAAAAGATCGGAAAAAGGTATTGACAAGAGGGAGGAGATGTGGTA
>CANSRB010000040.1 GCA_947649285.1 uncultured Clostridia bacterium | reverse complement strand
TATCGCTATGATCTCTGACAAACTCCGCTTGCAGTTTAAACGGGCAGAAAACGACTTTTAATCTCCTACACACGCCCATAACCTGAAACTCACAGCCAATCATCGACGATAACCAACTGTTTCCATCCAGATCTCCAACGGACAGAAACAAAACGACGGACTTCGAAAAAATACTTTGCCGTTTTCGAAAGTGTGTTCGTTCTTTTGGTATTATATCACAGGTGTTTGGAAAGATCAAGATGCGGCTGAAATTCAATCACGCCTGAAAAAGCAGATCCTGAAATACTCAAGGTTTCCCACGCCGCCAGCCGCGGGACTCCGCGTCCCGCACCCCGTCCCCTTTTCTTTGAGTGATCAAAGAAAAGGGGACGAGAAAAGAAAACCGCCCAAGGTGGGATCCCCCTGGGAAACCCCACAGGGCAGACAGCGGGGAAGTTTCCCTGCTGTCGAGCCGCCCCGGTCTAATACCGGAGAAACGTCTCGACAGCTTGGAAGCTGCTCCTCTTTAATACTCGATCCTTTTATGCAACAGCCCCCAAAATTCAATCAAGCCGAATTTTTCATTCTAAAAAGGCGGATAAAAGATCCGCCTTTTTCCGGCAATTCATCTAAAAGACTTTTATCCGGAAGCCATGCTATTTCACACATTACCGCTTTTATGCGCTGTTTCATGAAAAAAATATTGCTATTTTTCCCCTCCCATGCCATAATAGAACCAATATACCCACAAGGAGGGCTTTTTCAACATGAATCACACCAAAAAACAAAGCCGAAGCAGCTTTACCGGAAAAATTGGTTTTATTCTGGCGGCTGCGGGTTCCGCAGTCGGCTTGGGAAATATTTGGCGCTTCCCTTATCTGGCCGCTCAGTACGGCGGCGGAATTTTTCTGTTGGTTTATTTAATACTGGCTGTTACATTCGGCTTTACGCTGATGATTACCGAAATCGCTCTGGGACGCAAAACCGGGCTGAGCGCAGCCGGCGCCTTTTCCAAATTAGACAAGCGCTTCTCCTTTCTGGGCAAGCTTTCCAGCCTGGTACCCATGATTATTTTCCCCTATTACAGTGTAATCGGCGGATGGGTAACCAAATATTGTGCAGATTTTATCATCGGCCGAAGCAGCCAGGCAGCTGGAGAGAACTATTTCAATCAGTTTATTACGCAGCCTGTCGAACCGGTTATCTGGCTTTGCTTGTTTATTTTTGCTACAGCAGCTATTGTTTTATTCGGGGTGGAAGGAGGGATTGAAAAGGTCAGTCGTCTGCTGATGCCGATCCTCGTCATCCTTTCGATGGTTATTGCCGTTTATACCGTCACACAGCCTGGCGCATGGGAAGGCGTCAAATACTACCTCATGCCGGATTTTTCCCGGTTTTCGGCTACCACCGTCCTGGCGGCTTTAGGTCAGCTTTTTTACTCCATGTCACTGGCTATGGGAATCATGATTACCTACGGGTCCTACATGAAGCGGGAAGTGGATTTAGAGCATTCCGTCGGGATGATTGAGCTGTTCGATACCGGGATCGCTTTTTTAGCCGGTTTAATGATCGTCCCTTCCGTCTTTGTCTTTTCCGGCGGGGATGAAGCCGCGTTGGGAAAAGGCCCCGGCCTGATGTTCGATACCCTGCCCAAGGTTTTTGACCGTATGCCGGCCGGAGGGGTGATTGGCGCGCTGTTCTTCATTTTAGTGCTGTTTGCCGCGCTGACCTCCGCTATCTCACTGATGGAAACGGTGGTTTCCATCTTCCAGGATCGTTTTCACTGGAGCCGGAAGATAACCTGCCTGGCCGTAATGG
Organism: uncultured Clostridia bacterium; assembly: GCA_947649285.1. Lineage (GTDB taxonomy): Bacteria > Bacillota > Clostridia > Oscillospirales > Ruminococcaceae > Paludihabitans. Next base: position 12,389 of record CANSRB010000040.1, on the reverse strand, counting down.
CCGGGGCGATCCTGGTTGCGGTCCCCTCTTCGCTGGGATTCGGCGTTTGGAGTTCGGTCACATTGCTTGGAAAATCCATTCTGGACTTCTTCGATTTTATTTCGAACAGTGTGATTATGCCGGTCGTCGCGTTCCTCACCTGCGTCTTTGTCGCATTTTTTGCGGGTAGCCGCAGCATTGTTGAAGAAGTGGAGCTTTCCTCCAAATTCCGCCGGAAAAAGATGTATTTAATCATGATCCGGTATATCGCCCCGATCTGTATCATTGCCATTTTGATCACCTCGATTCTGGAGGCATTCGGCATTATCAAAATTTAGTTATTCCCTGCTGAGTCCAAAAGCACAGGGCAAGACAAGCCGTAATGGGTTGTCTTGCCCTTTTTAGTTGCTATACCAAAACTTATTTCTTCAGTTTTTCCAGGATTGGCTGGAGGTATTTCCGATCCGTCCAGTCCCGTTTTTCGTTGCCGGCCTCCATTAAAGCTTGTTCCCAAGCCTCATATTCATTGGGGTCTTTCTTCGCAACCACCTTTTTCAACATTTTGCAGAGAGTCCGGTCCACGGCCGTCATCGAAGCCATATCCCACGCACCGCGGCAGTAGAAACAGGGAATGCCGGACAGCTTTTCCGTCATGTTATGCGCAGAAACCGCCTGCAATACCTTTTCATCATAGGGGGAAGCGCCGACACCAAACACCAGGATTTCCCGGCCCTGCAAGGCGTGGATATTTTTCTTCAAAAAAGACAGCCCCGCTATGCCTGACGCATAGATCCCTCCGCCAAGGATAACGGCATCATAGGACTGGATATCCGAAATTTTTGCCTGCTTTGTTTCCATGCAGGGAAAGCCGGTTTCCTCCTTGAGCCATCCTGCATATTTTTTCGCAGCCCCATATTTGGACTGATAAAGCAGTATCCCATTCATGTTTATTCCTCCAAAGGCCAGCTGTTTCTTTCAAGCGGGATCCGCCATCAGCCTTTAATAAAGCTCCATTTTGGTGATCCGGCCACCCTGGTTTTCCTCCAGGATCAGTTCCACCTTTTTAGTGTACACCGGCGGGAAGCTGCAAATAGCCTTATGCCCCAGCGTTTTCCCATAAAAGACTGTCACCGGTTCCCCATAAGTATACGGGTAAATCTGGATGCGGTAGGCCCCGGTTTTCTCCCCGGCGGAGAGATCCTCGGCCGCCACCAGGCAGCGCACCAGCGCCGGTTCCTCCAGCTCGATCACGCCGCCCTGCTCCGTTTCCGCAAAGGACACGCTGACTGGGGCTTCAAACCGTTTTCTCAGCGCTTCGCCGAATTCCAACAGCCGAGTGCGGTCCTTCTCCGGGAGCAGGCCCCGGCGGTCCGGCCCGATATTGATTAAGAAATTCGCCCCGCGGCCAACCGACAGGTCATACAGCCCCATCAGCTCCTCCACCGATTTGACTGTGTCCTCATCCTGGTCGCTGTAGAACCAGTTGGCCCTGCGCATCCGGAAATCGCATTCCGCCGGCAGGAAGCGTACCCGATCCAGCTCATCCTTGACTTCGGTCTGGACAGAAAAGTCCAGCGAACGCACCAGGTTCAGATTCGGCGAATGCGCCATACCGGATTCGTTCCCCACCCAACGGGTATCCGGATCCCACATATTAAACAGCAGGATTTCAGGCTGTAGCCGGCGGATTTCCGCTACAATCCGGTCTGTATCATACTGGTGCCCCTCGCTGCCGCAGCCGTCAAACCAAAGGTAATCAATTTTTCCGTAATTGCTCAAAAGCTCGCTGACCTGATGGATGAAATATTCATCATAGTCCTTGGCCTCTTTCTCGCTGGATCCAAATTCAGCCGGGGAATAATACAGCCCGATATGAAGCCCGTATTTCCGACAGGCATCGGTAAATTCCCGGACAACGTCCCCCTTCCCGCCTTTCCAAGAGGTATGCGCGACGGAATAGTCCGTATAGCGGGAAGGCCAGTTGGCAAAACCGTCATGATGCTTACAGACCAGGATCGCATAGGAAGCGCCAGCTTCCTTAATGCTGGAGATCCACTGTTCACAATCCAGCGCGGAGGGAGCGAACCCTTCCAACGGCATCTCCTTCATATCCCAATCCCGGTGCCCTTCATAAAAGGTGCGAATGCCGAAGTGAAAGAATACGCCGAATTCCCAATCCAGGTAATCCAGCTGCTGGGGCTTAATTTGAACTTCTTGCATAAAATCCATCCTCTTTCCAATCCGCCTTAGGGCGGTTTTATTTGGCATTAAGGTACGCCGCTTGGCTTCTCCCCATCCCAGACAGCCCTAGTCCGGCTGAGTTTCCGGCTCGGGGAATTCCACGCCGAAGGTTTCCACCGTGACCTGCTTCATTTTCTGTTCTTTGACCGGCCGGTCCGCGAAATCCGTCACCTCGGACACAATCGCATCCGCCTGATCCATTCCCTCGGTGACCTTGCCGAACGCAGCATACTGGCCGTCCAGATGGGGCGCGTCCTCCACCATGATAAAGAACTGGGAGCCTGCACTGTCCGGGTCCATCGCCCGCGCCATGGAGAGCACCCCGCGGGTATGCTTCAGGTCGTTTTTCACACCGTTGCGGGAAAATTCCCCTTTAATCGAGTACCCCGGGCCGCCGGTGCCGGTGCCTTCCGGGTCGCCGCCCTGGATCATAAAGCCCGGGATCACACGGTGGAAAACCGTCCCGTCATAGAAACCTTTTTTTACCAACGAAATAAAATTCGCTACGGTGTTCGGCGCGGTTTCCGGATAAAGCTCGGCTTTCATCACGCCGCCGTTCTGCATGGTAATCGTAACAACTGGATTTTGCATAAGGTTATTCCTTTCTGTCCTGTAAAATATACGGTTTTATACGAAGAGCCTGACAATCAGAGGATGCCGGATGCCCGAGGGGTTTTTCGGGCAGGCAAGGCCGTTTTTTGGCAGGCATACTGCCGTATGGCAAGGAAAATGAACGCAGTCTGCCTGAAAAAGCACCGGGCAGACCGTGTTCAATGGTTGCGCATACAGGTTCTAATTCTCAATAAAACAATACAGCCGTTTTATTGGGCCGCAGAATGCGGTCTGGCGGCGTATCACGCCGCGATAAAAAGATTTTTATCTTTTTATCAAGAAATCGGATTATTCTTCGTCCTCATCGGAGGAAGTTTCTTCCGACCGGCTTTCCGGGTCTTCATCCGAATCCGTATCCGGCTGGGAGCTGGTCTCCTCCTCGTCCTCATCCTCATCGTCGGTTTCCTCACTGGACGCCCCGGAAGAATCGGATTCTTCCGAAGACAACTCGGCATCCAAAGAGCTGGTCAGCTCTTCTATCTGGGATTCCTCGTCCAGGAAGCCGGGATCATTCGGCGGCGTATTAGAAGGTATTTCGGCGGCGGAAGCATTATCCGCAACTGGCTTTTGAATATAGGCGGCGGAGATCACCTGATAGCTGTCTTCATTTTTCCGAAGGACAAACTGCATCACTTTATCGATATTGACACTGCGGTTGTCTACATCCATATTCCACATGGCGTCCGGCGTAACATAACTGACATTGATGGTGTAGACGTTGCCCTTTCGTTCAATCGTATCCACCTGGGGAGTATACGGCAGGAACTTCGGCGTAGACTCCAGTACATAGGTTTTATTTCCGAGTCGTACAGGGCCTGAAGGTTGCTGTCTGTAATGGATTGGTGGCGGATCTCCACCTCGCTGCCGAAAAGCCGGCGGACGTACAGGTCAATATCGGCATCCGGCACATAAATATGCCCTAAATCGTCCTTGGGATACATGGATTTATCATTATCATCAATGATAAACGCCCAGATCGAAGCCGAAATAATCGCGGAGCTGTCCAGCAAACGAGGATTGATAAACTCGGGCATATCAATGATAACCAGAGGATAGACCTCCCGTGCAAGCTCTTTTTTCTTAGCCGTGCTGTTGATGATATCCCCTGTGAACCTCGTCACGCCTACCACGCTTGAGATAATCCCGACCACGGTAAAAAAGGTTACGAGCAAACCGATAATGGCGGTCCAGCGGTCTTTTTTGCTCATTCCCGGCTGTTTCATCTTCTGGGGCCGGGGGATATTTTCCAGCGGCTTAGTGGGATCCACATTCTCCTCCTGCAGCGGGCGGTTTTCCTTCGGGTCTTCAATCACCTCAACCGCAGTTACGGCAATATGGCGCACAGCCGGATGCCTCATATTCGGTTCCGAATGTTCGCTCATATCCGGCGCGCCTTCGTCCAGCATCTGCACCCGCCCGGAAGGGGACGCCTTAAACGCGCCCTGTGCCTCCGACTTTACACGGGACGAATGGTCTTGGTTTTTTTCTTCAGCCGTCGGTTCAGCCTCAGCGTGGATTTCCATCGGTCTTTTTGAAGGGGAAGCCTCCTTCGGCTGATCCGTTTCCGATTTCACCTGCGGCAGTCCGGCATCTTCCGGCGGACGTTTTTTTCTCCGCCTGCGGGCGTTATTCCCATCGGCATTCTGCGGTGTACCGCCTTTAGGGCCGGCCACAGGCGGCTTATTGGACGAAGACGGAAGGTTTTCCGGTTTCGGCACAGGTTTTTTCCCCGGTTGTTCCCCATTCTTCATATCACCGATGCTACTGTTCAGCTGTGTCAGGATTTTTTCCAGCTCCTGATCTTTTTCACTGCTCATCCTCTTCTCGCTCCTCCCTGCTGTTTTACCGCACCTGTCCGTTTCCGTAAATCAGGTATTTACTGCTGGTCAGCTCCTTTAATCCCATGGGGCCACGCGCGTGCAGCTTTTGGGTCGAAATACCGATTTCCGCCCCGAATCCAAACTCTTCCCCATCCGTAAACCGGGTAGAGGCATTGACATAGACCGCCGCAGAATCCACCTCCTGCGTAAAACGGGCCGCCGCATCCAGGCTGCGGGTGATAATCGCTTCAGAATGCCCGGTAGAATAACGGGCAATGTGGCCGATCGCCTCGTCCAGATCCTCCACCACTTTCACCGAGAGGACATAGCCCAGGAATTCTGCGGCATAATCGTCCTCTGTGGCTGGCGTAACACTTTCCCCCAGGATTGCCCGCGTTTTAGGGCAGCCGATCAGGATAACCCCCCGTTGATCCAGCTTTTCCTTACAGAGGGGCAGGAACTCCCTGGCCGCCTTTTTATGTACTAGCAGGCTTTCACAGGCGTTGCAAACGGTAGGACGGCTGGTTTTCGCATTAAATACAATGTCCGCGCCCATCTCATAATCCGCGTCCTCATCAATATAGATATGGCAGTTCCCTGTTCCGGTTTCAATAATCGGCACCGTAGCCTTTTGTACAACCGACTGGATCAAACCTGCTCCGCCCCTTGGGATCAGCACATCCAGGCAGTTGTTCAGGCGCATCATTTCTTCCGCGGTTTCCCGGGAGGTATCCTCCACCAGGCTGACCATATCGGGGTTCAGCCCCATTTCCCGGATAGCGTCCTGCATCACGCGGACCAGCACCAAATTGGTGCGCAAAGCCTCTTTCCCTCCTCGCAGCAAAACCGCATTGGAAGCTTTCAGGCAAAGCACCGCCGCGTCCACGGTAACATTCGGACGGGCCTCGTAGATAATCCCGATAATCCCCAGCGGGACCCGGATTTTCCGAAGCGTCAGGCCGTTCGGCATACTCCAGCCGCTGATGACCTCGCCAACAGGGTCCAAAAGCGCTGCTACCTTTCGTACTCCCAACGCCATTCCGGCTATCCGCTCCTGCGTCAGCGCCAAACGGTCCAGCATCGGAGCGGTTACGCCATGACAGGCAGCATGGTCAATATCCTGCTGGTTCGCATAGAGGATTTCCTCCTGATTTTCTTCCAGCCCGGACGCAATTTTCAACAGCAGCTGATTCTTTACATCCGTAGAGGCCTGCGCAATATCTGCCCGCGCTGCTTTCAGTTTTTCCGCCAGATTATTGAGATATGACATAGTTCCTCCTCTTATAGTCAACGCACTTGAAAAGAAGCATTGGCTTCTTTTCAACACTGCGGCATATCATGCCGCAGTGGGCCGCGAAGCGGCCATGCGGTAGGGCTTCATAGACGGCGCACAGCGCATTTTATGCGCGAACAGGCAAAGCCTGACCCTCCAATCGGGTACCGATTTTCAAGTGTGCCGACTATATTCTGCTTTATTCAACGCAAACAGCGTTCCTGCTTCCTTCCCTTCCAGCAAACGGTAGATCTCCTCGGGTTTCTCGCCGTTCAGGATTGCCATGGGAATCCCGGCTTCCATACAGATTTCGGCCGCGTGCAGCTTGGTTACCATCCCACCAGTCCCAAAAGCGGACCCAGGGGTTCCGGCCAGCGCCCGGATCTCGTCGGTGATTTCAGCCACATGGGAAATCAGCCGTGCATCCGAATTTTTCCGGGGATCCCGGTCATACAGCCCGTCGATATCCGAAAAGATAATCAGCAGATCTGCCTCCACCAGCCGCGCGACAATGGCAGAAAGGGTATCATTATCGCCGAATTCAATTTCTTCGACGCTCACCGTATCGTTTTCATTGACCACCGGAATCACCGACAATTCCAGCAGCCGTTCAAACGTATTGCTGACATTTTCCTTCCGGCGCATATCCTCAATGATATCCCGGGTCAGCAGAACCTGAGCTGCATTGTGGTTGTATTCCGAAAAATATTTATCATATATGTACATCAGCTCGCTTTGCCCTAAAGCGGCACAGGCTTGCTTTGTCGGCATATCAGACGGCTTTTCCCGCAGGGCCAGCTTTCCGGCCCCTACCCCGATCGCTCCGGAAGTCACCAGTACCAGCTCATGGCCGGCATTTTTTAGATCTGACAGCACCTTTACCAGCCGTTCCACCCGCCGGATATTCAGCATCCCGGTTGCATGAGTCAGGGTGGAGGTGCCCACTTTGACGACCACCCGTTTTTGCCGTTGTTCCATTTTATCCTCTCCTATGTGTTTCTTTCACCCAGGCCACCAGCCTGCTCAATGGTATCCCCCGCATAGACGGCCAGCGCGCACTGAATCCGCGGGTAAGACAGCGGGATCGGCGCAATCAGCAGGCAGGTCAGCGCATAGGGCAGCATCAGCAGCAAAAGCCGGAACAGCCGCAGCCGTGTCCCAGACGCCAGACGCCAGGAACGCCGAATCGCCCGGAAGGGGTTCTGCTCCACACCAAATGCAAACAGATAGTCGGCATAAAAGCAGCCCATCCCCAGATAAACGCCAAGAGCCAGCCCCAGGACAGCCAGCATCCCCAAAAGCAGCATCAGTAGCCCGCCGCTGGCTTCCCAGGTACGGCCCGCCAGACGAAGCCCCGCCGCCACCATCACAGCCGGAATCAGCGGCACCAGGTAGCAGAGGAATACAGCGCTGTACCGCACCAGGGTAAAACCAATCGTTTTACAGAACTTCCCCCAGGAGGAAAATCCGAAAAAGATCAGCCGCATCGGCCGGAATTCCCCATTCAAAGACAGGTACCAAATTTTCCCGCCCAACTGGAGCGGAAGGAAAAAGCAGATCGTCAGCAGGATCGTCACCATTGTCCCCAACAGGGAAACCGGCCCGATCACTGCTGCACTCTCCCTCCGGAACAGCGTGTCCTCAAAAATAGTGGCCACCTGCCCCGCAATCAGGATCCCGGTATAGCAAAGCAGCATCATAAACGTATAGGAAGCTGCCGCCGTGTGGTTCCCTTTCAGCTTCTGGGAGGAAAGCCTAGCAATTTCCCGAACACGCATCGAATTTCCTCCTATCATTAACCATCAATATATAATGAGCACAACGAAATAGTATAATCAGCTATCAGGGAAGTGTGCCCGCTTCACAAAAAAACAGTATCCTGAAATGCCCAAGGGTTCCCGCTCCACTGGTCGAGAGCCCAATGCGGGGTTCATACCGCCCTGTACCGAGCCGTTTTGCAAGGCTTCGCCCCGCGCCGGGTCCCTCCTTTTCTTTGAGCGCTCAAAGAAAAGGAGGGAAAAGAAAACCGCCCCAGGGGGATCCCCCTGGGAACCCCCACATGGTGGACAGAAGGGAAGTTTTCTTGCGGCCGGGCCGCCCCGGTCGGAGCCGGAGGAACGTCCCGGCCGCTCAGGGGCCGCTTCTCACGGAAGTGAGCAGCGTGAACGGATCGCCTTTGCCATCTAGGTATAATAAGCGTTTCACGCTTATTATACCACAAATTTGCAGAACGTACCCGCATTTTTTTTATTTTCCCCGGAAACTTCCTGCAAATAAATAGAACCCGGATTCAAGCAAGCTCTTCGTCTTCGAAGTCCAGCAATTCCTCCGGCAAGGGATGCTGGTAATCCAGCATCACGCTTTCCTGATCGCAGCCATACGGAAGCGGGGTAAACACTTCCGCCAGCTGGTTATTTCCCCAAAGCGAAGCGTTCACCAGAACAGTATAGCCCTTTCCGGCGTCCACCTGCCAGCCATGATCCGGCCGTTTTGGAAGCCCGCATTTGGATAAGAACCAGGAAATGACCCCTGCATGGGTAATCACTGCCGCTTCGGTCACCCGGGCTCTCATCATATCCCGGATCACCCTGTCAAAGCCCTGGACCACCCGCTCCCGGAACTGCCCCATTTCCTCCGCGCCTTCTGGAACCACATCCTGTGCATTCTCCAGCCATTCCCGATAGCTGGCGTTGTCCAGCAGTTCCTCCGCCGTCTTATTCTCAAATTCACCGAAATGATATTCCCGCAGTTCTTCTACTGCAATCGGGGTGATTTCCGGATAAAGCAGCCGGGCAGTTTCCAAACAGCGCTTCAGCGGGCTGGAATACACCCGGCCCACACCGGGATATTCATACTCCTTTTGAAGGGAAAACAGGGATGCTGCGCCTTCTTCACAGAGGTCCAGATCCGTTGTCCCGATATAGCGGCCATCCATGTTCGCTTGGGTAAACCCGTGCCTGATCAAATAAAGCTTGTAGGTTCGCATTGGTCCTTTGCCGCCCCCTTTCGGAAGGCGGATCCTTTCTTCTATTTTTTGATGTATGGATTTTCCCTCTTATTTCCAGAAAAAGCGCCCTCTCTTCCCGCGAAACCGGAGCTTTTTCCCTCATACGGCTATTTTTTTAGTAAAAAAACAAAAAACCGATCAAAAACGGCTTTACAAATAGTAACCCATATACTATAATTTACTTTACGTTAATACAATTAGGAGGATGTTCAATGAACGCGGATTTTCCCCGGATACTGACGCTTCTGCGTAAGGAGCGCGGGATCAGCCAGAAGCAAGCAGCCAGCGAACTGAATATTTCTCAGGCGCTGCTGTCACACTATGAAAAGGGAATCCGGGAATGCGGGCTTGACTTTGTCGTCCGTACTGCCGATTTTTACAACGTTTCCTGCGATTACCTTCTTGGGCGTTCCCCCGAACGGACCGGAGCCCAGCTCACTGTGGAGGACATCCCTGAAGCTGACGCGCAGGGAAAAGAGAACACGCTCAAAGGCAGTATCCTGCCGACGCTGAATAAAAAGCTGATTTTCAACACACTGAATATTGTCTTTGATATGCTCCAGAACGTCAATGACAAAACCCTGACCTCTGAGATTTCCAGCTTCCTGAATCTGGCCGTATACCGCAGCTTCCGGGTGCTGTATGGGATGAACCCCAAAAATGAGCAGACCCTTTTCACCGTTTCCCCCGCTATGGCCCGTGCCAAAGCGCTGGCGGCGATGGCGATTTGCGAGGCCAGCGCGGCAGCAGCCCTCCAGGACCTGAAATCTACGGCCGGAATAGCGGAAAAGCTGTATATCTCCACGGAAACGCTCAGCCGGGATTATCCGCTCTTTACCACCTCGCTGCTGAACCTGATCAAGAACTCCGAATCCGTCATTGAAAAATAGCCTTCTTTATTTTAGCAAAGTTTTTCAAAAAAAGAAAGGCCTTTACCGGTTTAATCCCCAGGGATAAACTGAAAATTATATGAACAAATTCTGACTTTGGAGGGATCGTTTTGGAACAGCGCCGCAAAATACCCCTATTGCTGCTCATCCTTTGCCTGTTTTCTGCCCTGGCCATCCTGTTTGGGATCTATGACCTCCCCATTTCCCAACACATCGTCAACACCGCTTCCCCTTTCGGGCTGGGGATGGAGTTGCTGGGGATGCTGGTCGCCCCCTATCTAGTGACTTCCTCCGGGATGGTAATTTTTTCGTACTGTCAAAAACAGGCTGATCTGAAGCACCGTCCGGCCGGGATGCTGCTGGGAGGGCTGCTGACTGCCGGAGGACTGGCCTATTCCGGCTGGATTTACGCACAGGCTTCTCTTCTCATCTGTATGATAGCGGTGCTGCTCACTGGCATCGCCGCTGGCGCACTGGCTTATTACCTGCTTCCAAAATCCGCAGAGGAGCTTTGGGAATTTTTCCGGATCAGCGTCACTGGGGTTGTCTATATGGTGCTGGTGCTGGTGGTGATCAACCTCTTCAAAGTCTTCTGGGGAAGGGTCCGCTTCCGGGAAATGGAGGGGGATTTCAGCTTGTTTTCCCCCTGGTTTCTGCCGCAGGGGATCAATGGGCACCGATCCTTCCCTTCTGGTCATACCTCGAACGCCGCCACGCTCTATATCGTCACGATGTTCGCCCCGCTCTGCCGGAAGAACGGACAAAAGGTGCTTTGCTACCTGATCCCGATCCTCTGGATCATCGTGATGGCCGTCAGCCGGGTGCTGGTCGGCGCTCACTTCGCTTCGGACGTTTTATTCGGCGCCGGGATCTCGATCGCCTTATTTTACATTGCCCGCCGGCTTGTGGACCGGAAGTGGATGCAATAAGAGTGGATACACTAAAAAAGCAGGGTTTCCCCTGCTTTTTTTATTATTCTCCCAACCCGGCCAGCTTCCGATAGGATTCCGCCAGAGGGGGATACAGCCCCCGATAGATCTCATAAACGGCGTCGTACGCGGCGGAACGCGATTCATCCGGGCAGCACTCCTGGGACGGATTCACAATAGCACGGCAGGCCTCCTGCACGCCGGAATATTCCCCAGCAGCCACCAAGGCCAGGATCGCCGCCCCTAAAGACGCTCCCTCGTTCGATTCCGGCATCTGGACGGGACAATGGTATACATCCGCCAGCATCTGCCGCCAAAGCGGGCTCTTCGCCCCGCCTCCGCAGGCCATCATCCGGCTGGAGGTTACCCCCATCTCAGCCAGTACGCCGGCACAATCCCGCAGGGAATAGGAAACCCCCTCCAATACAGCGCGGATCAGGTGCTTTTTCTCATGGATTGCAGATAATCCGAAGAAAACCCCGCGCGCGTTCGGATCCAGGTGAGGGGTACGCTCCCCCATCAGATAGGGCAGATAGAGCAGCTTTCCCGCGCCGATGGGGACATCTGCTGCCAGCCGGTCCAGAAGGGCATAGCTGTCGATCCCTTCCTGCTCGGCTTGGACGGTTTCCTCAGTACAGAGGGTATCCCTCAGCCATTTCATGGACAGCCCAGCCGCCTGGGTTACGCCCATTACGTGCCATTCACCCGGAACCGCACAGCAGAAGGTATGTACCCGGCCCTGGGGATCCAGCTTCATCTGGGAAGTATGAGCAAACAGCACCCCGCTGGTACCGATCGTCGTGAAGGCACGGCCATCCTCGACCACACCGGTCCCGACAGCTGCCGCCGCATTGTCCCCGGCTCCGCCGGCCACCAGCGTCCCTTCCGCCAGCCCGGTTTGTGCAGCCGCTTCCGAGGTCACCCGGCCGGTAATCTCGGCTGACTCGTAGACCTTCCCCAGCATCCCTTCCGTCAGGGAAAGCCCCTCCAGGATCTCTGGCGACCAGCACCGCCCGGCAATATCCAGCAGCTGCATCCCGGAGGCGTCGGAAACCTCTGTCGCAAATTCCCCGGTCAGCCGGTAACGGATGTAATCCTTCGGCAGCAGGATCTTCCGGACCTTCGCCCAGATTTCAGGCTCATGCTTCTGCACCCACAAAATTTTTGCGGCGGTAAAGCTGGCAATCGCCGGATTCGCTGTAATGGCAATTAACTTTTCACGGGTGAACCGCCGGGTCAGCTCCTCGGCCTCCGCGCCGGTACGGGAGTCACACCATAAAATCGCGGGACGCAGCACCTCGCCCTCCTTGTCCAGCAGCACCAACCCGTGCATCTGTCCAGAAAGCCCCAGCCCAGCAACCTCCTGCGCGGAAACCCCGCTCTCCCCCAGGATCGCCCGCAGGGAAGCGGTGACAGCCTCCCACCAATCGGCAGGATCCTGCTCGGCATACCCATTCTGCGGCTGGGAAAGCGGATATTCCGCAGTATGGCTCGCGATCAGCCGGCCATCCCTTGAATACAGCGCGGACTTGGTCCCCGAAGTGCCTACGTCAATTCCTATTGCATAATTCATTCCAAAAATTCCCCTTCCTGTTGATGGAAAGCGGCCTGTAGGATACAGGCCGCTTTTGGCTTTAT
>CANSRB010000039.1 GCA_947649285.1 uncultured Clostridia bacterium | reverse complement strand
CTCGAATTATCCAGGGAGATCGCCGCCAACCCTTCCGGCGTAAGGGTCTTCATCACTGGACGCCGGCCCCGGCGCGGAAGCGCCCGCTCCGGAGGAATCATCCGCTTCAGAAGAGGTCTGATCAGAAGGCACCGTCCCATCCTCCGGATCCGAACTGAGAAGGGAGCCCGGGGGAGTGCCGTCCCCATCATCAGGAAGGACCGGGCTTTCCGGCAATGCGGAGTCCGGCAGCGCCCCCTCGGGCAGGCTCAGCGATTCCACCGGGCGAACGAAATATTCCCCGGTACGCAGGGTAGCGTCGATCGTCAGCACTTCATCTTCTTCGATATTACTGTCGATCAGCTGCTTGACACGGGCCAGCTCGTGCTCAATATCCGCCACGCTCCCGATTCTAATTTCAATCCGGTTGTCATAAATCATCCGGATTGCAGCGATATCCGTCAGATCCAGATGGCTGACCTGCTCCATCCCGCAGGCCTTCACCGCTTTCACTACCGCGTTCAGGGTAGCCAGCCGGTTTTGCTCCGTAGCGGTAAGATACTGCCCTTCATTGACGCCGCTCATATCGCAGCCCGCCACAAAAACAGCACTTGGAGCCGGGTTTTTTTCATCCACTGCAATGATCCGTCCAGCCCCGCTCAAGCTGTAATACTGCTTGTTCCAATAGAGCACATATTCCGCCTTGGCCAAGGTCACCCGGATCCGGATAGTCGAAGGAAGCTGGCGGGAAACGGTTGCCCCATCAATCCGGATATTCCCGCTGATGATATTCTCTTTTGCCCGTTTGATATTAGCCAGGAAGAGGTTGTCCCCTTCGTTGATTCCCGTATCAGCAATCAGCTGATCGGTTCCGATCCCACCGTTCCCTTCGACCTTGAAGGTGTCGATCTTAAAAAAGACCGTCAGCGAGAGGATCACCCCAGTAACCGAAAAAATAAAGCCCAGCAGGATATAATGCAGGGTATAATTCCGTTTCCCGCGCCGGCGTTTCTTTTTGCGGCGGGCAGAAGGCGGGATCCGGCTTCTTTGCTGGGCCGCACGGCGGGAGGGCTGCTCTTGGATAAACCGGGGCAAGTCCACGTTCCCCTGACGGGGGCCGCTGGGCATCCGGGAGGAGGAAGAAGGCCGCGGAGCACCTGCCTGCCTGCCGGCAGCGGGCCGGCCGGGACGCGCCGGCTGCCTGGAAGCGGGTATTCGATTGTTCCGGCGTTTCTGTCCCATTCGCTTTTCCGTCCTTTCTTCATTCGTTTCTTTCCATATAAGGGTTTTCCCCATGGGATCCCATGGGGATTTTCTTTGCGGAGCAAAGAAACCTGTCCGGCCCTTTAGAACCTGTATGTATGGCCGGGATGCCGGATGGCCGAGGGATTTTCCCGGCAGGCAAGGCGATTTTTTGCAGGCATACATGGCGTATGACAAGAAAAACGAACGCAGTATGCCTGGAAAAGGCTCGGTCAGACGGCGTTTTCTGGCTGTACATACAGGATCTTATACCCGGCGGATCTTGGCCCCCAGGCTGGAAAAGGCCGTTTCGACCGACTCATAACCGCGGTCGATATGCTCTACCCGGCTGATCCGAGTTTCCCCGACCGCCGCCAGCGCCGCTACTACCAGAGCTGCCCCGCCTCGGAGATCGGTCGCCTCTACAGGGACGCCATACAGCTTTTCTACCCCGCGCACCACCGCCGTACGGCCCTCAACCTTGATATCCGCACCCATCCGGGCCAGTTCCGCCGCGTGTTTATACCGGCTCTCGAAGATATTTTCCACGAACATACTGGTTCCATCCGCCAGTGTGAGCGTCGCCATCAACGGGGCTTGGGCGTCTGTTGGAAACCCGGGATAAGGCATCGTCCGGATTGGCCCGCTGACCGGGCGAAGCATCCCCGGCCCTGAAAGAAAAATCCGGTCTGGCTCCACCTTCATCCGGCAGCCTGCCTGCTCAAAAACCGGCAGTACGCTTTCCAGATCATTGGGATTGACCCCGGTTACCAGGACATCCCCCCCGGTAATCGCCGCGCCGCTCAGATAGGTTGCCGCCACAATCCGGTCCGGCATCACCGTATATTCCGTGGAAGAAAGCCGGTCGACCCCTTCAATCAGGATCGTACTCCGACCCGCGTCCCGGATACGGGCTCCCCGGCTGATCAGATAATTGGCCAGATCCACAATTTCCGGCTCCTGCGCCGCGTTGTGGATCACCGTTTCACCCTTGGCCAGCACGGACGCCAGCAGGATATTCTCCGTGGCCCCAACACTTGGGAAGGCCAGCGTAATTTTAGTCCCAGTCAGGCCCTGTTCCGCCCGGCAGTCCAAATAACCGTATTCCTCCGCAATCTGCGCGCCAAGCCGTTCCAACGCCTGGATATGTAGATCGATCGGGCGGGGGCCTAATTCACACCCGCCTGGAAATGAAAGCTTTGCACGGCCCATTCGGGAAAGGATCGCACCCAAAAAGACAATGCTGGAACGCATCTCATGCATCAGGTCATCCGGGATTTCATTCTGGGTAACGCTGCTGCTCTCAATCCGGACAGTATCCCCCTCCCGTCGGACTTCACAGCCCAGATAAGTCAGGATCCGCAACGCCGCATCGACATCCGACAGCGCCGGACAGTTGTGGAGCACAGTTTCCCCGCCGCCCAGCAGTGCCGCCGCCAGAATCGGAAGCGAGCTGTTCTTGGCGCCATGTACCCGGACCTCGCCCTGAAGCCGTCTGCCGCCCTGGATCAGTAATTTCTGCATATCGTTTCCTTCCTTTCCTCAAGATTCGTTTGCTCCCCATCCTATGCAGAAAGGAGAGAATCGGTGAAAAGGAAGAACTCCGCCTGTTCCGAGTGCCGGAATCAGCGTTTCCGTTCCGAAAACAGCGCGGTCATGCTGTCGTAAATCCGCTTGGCGGTGTCCAGGATCGCCAGCTTGGAGGCATTCTGGGATAAGTCTGCCAGCATGGAGCGATTGCCGTACAATTTTTTTACGATGGAGACAACTGCCTCCGCCGAGTAATCCTTTTCTTCCAAAATCAGGGCCGCGCCCTTGTTGACCAATACCATCGCATTATGATACTGATGGTTTTCCGTGACATTGGGCGACGGGATCAGCAGGGCTGGTTTTCCGGTGGCTTCAATTTCACTGATCGTGATCGCCCCTGCCCGGCAGACAATCAAATCCGCCGCCGCCATACAGGTATCCATTTGGTCGATAAATTCCAGCGTCCGGACATCCTGATTTCCGGTCAGGTCAATTCCCCGTTCCGCCAACATCCGGGGGAATTTCTCCCGGCCCAGCTTCCCGTAACCATGGATGTGGTTCACCAGCCCCTGCCGGTAATGCCATTGGATCAGGTCGGCTCCCGCCCGGTTGATGGTATCCGCCCCAAGGCTCCCGCCGAAAGAAAGGATACACAGCCGGTCATCCAGCCCCAGTTCCTTCCGGGCCTCCGCTTTGGACTTGAAAACGACGCTCTCCCGGACCGGATTGCCCACCACTTCGCAGACCGCCTTGGGGTCCAGGTTCCTGCGCGCTTCTTCCACGGCAAGAAAAACCCGGTCCACCCGGTGGGAAAGCAGCCGGTTGGTCACGCCGGGAAAAGCGTTCTGCTCATGCACGGCGGTCAGGATTCCCATCCGTGCCGCTTCCGCGACTACAGGTCCGCAGACATACCCCCCGGTACCAATGACAATGTCCGGCTCAAACTCCCGCAGGATGGCGCGTGCCCGCCGCTTGGAAAGGAGGGCCGTTTCCACCGCGCTGATATTGTGGAGGATATCCTGCGGGGCAAAGCTGCGGGAAAAGCCCTTCACCTTGATCGGGGCGAAATCGAAGCCCGCCTTTTGAACCAGCCGGGCTTCCATCCCGTTGGGCGTGCCGGCGTACAGGATCTGAATATCCGGCTGCTCGGCTTTGAAATATTGTGCGATCGCAATCGCGGGGTTGATATGCCCCCCGGTGCCGCCGCCTGTGACTAAAAGTTTCATGAATGGAGTTTCTCTGCCTTTCTGCTTGAAAATCAGGTTTTTTCTACGGTGGAATGCCGGGATATATTCAGCAGGATCCCCATCTGGCCCAGCTGCATCAGCAGCGCTGTCCCCCCGTAGCTGAAGAAGGGAAGGCTGATCCCGGTATTGGGGATGGTGTTGGTGACTACGGCAATATTCAAAACCGCCTGAAGGCAGATCTGGGCCGTCAGCCCAACTGCCAGCATATACCCGAATTTATCCGGAGCTTTGGCGGCAATGGAAAAGCCGCGGAGTGCAAACAATATAAAAAGAAGGATAACAATCAGCGCGCCGACCAGCCCCAGCTCTTCGCAGATAATCGAAAAGATAAAGTCGTTATGCGGCTCCGACACATAGTAATATTTCTGATGGCTGTTCCCAATCCCGCGGCCCATGATGCCGCCGGACCCGATCGCGATCAAGGACTGTGCGGTCTGCCAGCCGTCGTTCAGGTAAAGCTCCTCTGCAAAGGGATCCAGCCAGCTGCCCAGCCGGCTCAGGATATAGTCGAGCTTCCCCATCATGACAATCCCGGCAATCCCCAGCACGCCGGCGCCGCCAACCGCCGCAAACCAGCGCAGCTTGGTCCCGCCTACGAACATCATAATAAAGCCGATGCCGACAATCAGCACCGTACCCGAGGTGTGCGGCTCCAGCATCATCAAAACGGCGGTAGAGCCCAGGCAGAGCGCAAAAGGAAGCACACCGTACCGGAAGGTGCTCATCCGCTTGTAGTGTACCGAAACCAGATGCGCAAACATCACAATAATAGCAAATTTCATGACTTCGGAGGGCTGGAAGTTCACGGGGCCCAGCACGATCCACCGCCGGGCAAAGGTGCCCATCTTGCTCCCGATGCCGGGGATCAGCACCAGGATCAGCAGGATCGTACTGGCAATATATAAAGGGAAAACCAGCCGGCGGTAAACATGGTAATCGACCAATGAAGCCAGGAACATGGCCGCCACGCCGACCAGCGCAAACCCGCCCTGCTTGAGGGTGTAGCTTAAACTGCTTTTGCCCTCGTCCAGCGCGGTTGGATAGCTTGCGGAAAAAATCATAATCAGCCCATAGGTCAGCAGGGTCAGAATGATGATTACCAGCGCGGAATCCAGCTTCCCGCTCTCCGCCATAGCCGTGGAAAGCCGCTGGAACAGGCCCCCGCTTTTTTTCTTCGGCGCACGGCCGGCCTTACCTTTCGGGGCCGGAGCCCGCCGCGTATTCTGCCCAGGCCGCGCCCCCTGCGGGGAAAATTGTCGGGTCATCGCCAAACCTCCTTTTTGCCGTTTCAACTATTTTTTGCCTGTCACCCCTTCAGCGGAAGAACCGCCAGGAAGGCAATCGCGCACATCACAATGGTCACGATGGAAAACAGGAACACGATCCGGTTTTCCCCCATACCGCCCATCTCAAAATGATGATGGATCGGGCTCATCCGGAACAGCCTCTTCCCCCGCAGCTTCACGCTCAGCACCTGCAGGATCACGGAAAGGGACTCCGCACAGTAGATAAACCCGGCCAGGAACAGGATGAATTCCAGGTCGATGCCGAAAGCCAGCGCGACCACCAGCCCGCCCAAGAACATGGAGCCGGTATCCCCCATGAATACCTTGGCCGGATGCGCGTTGTAAAACAGAAAGCCCACACAGCCCCCGGCTACAGCCGCCGCCAACAGGTTCATATCCAGATACCAGGAGCCCAGCAGGGAAGTCGCGATCATGAAAAAGACCGATACCCAGAAAGTGATGCTGGAAAGCAAGCCGTCAATCCCATCCGTCAGGTTGACCGAGTTCACGATCCCGACAATCAGCACGCCCATCACGGGGAAATACAGCCAGCCGAAATCCCATTGCCCGAAAAACGGGATCTGCACAGCGGTACAGCCTGGATCCACCGCATAAAGGACAGCCAGATACCCGGCGGTAATCAGCACCTGGAACAGCAGCTTTTGTTTGGCATTCAGGCCCAGGTTGCGCTTTTTCACCACTTTGATATAGTCGTCGATGAACCCGACCAGCCCGAACAGATAGGCCATCACCAGCCCGCCGAACAGGCTTGCCAGGGTTTGGACATTCCCCTGATCCCAGCCGGAGGCAGTCAGCGCCAGATATCCCGCGACCGCCGCCGCACCAATGGAAACCATAAAAATCAGGCCGCCCATGGTTGGCGTCCCCTCTTTGTTTTTATGCCAAACAGGGCCGTCTTCCCGGATGGTCTGCCCGAATTTCAGCCGCCGGAGCAGCGGGATCATTACTTTTCCAAAAATCACCGTCAGCAAAAAGGAGGCTGCCGCTGCCACAATTGTACCGATACTCGTCATCTTCTTCACCCTGGCTGCCAGCAGGCAGCCCCTTTCTCATTCTTGATTGCTGTTCCCTGAGGGGTTTTATTATCGTTTTATGCCAGGCCGTCCCGTTTGTGCGGGCTCCCTTCAGGAACGGGCTTCCTCCCAAAGCGTATGCACCCGCTCAATGACCTCCTCCATCCGAACCCCCCGGCTGGCCTTGTAAATCACCGCGTCACCGGGCCGGAGCAGCCCGGCCAGATAAGCCGCAGCTTCCTCCCGGTCCTGGAAACACATGACGTTCCGCATCCCGACCAGAACTGCGCCCCGCTTGATTTCGCGGGCCAGCTTCCCATAACACACCAGGCCGTCCACGCGGGAGCGCGCCACGGCTTTGCCCGTTTCGATATGCGCTTCCTCGGAAACCGCGCCCAGCTCCAGCATATCGCCGAATACACAGTAGCGTTTCCCCTCGCATTCCAGGCTGTTGATGACGTCGATAGCCGCCCGCATCGAAGCCGGGCTGGCATTATAGCAGTCCGAAATGACCGTTACACCATGATCCAGAGTGGTATTCTGCCGCATCCCGGCATTTTTATACAGACGCATCCCTTTGACAATTTCCTCGGGATCCATATCCGCCATCAGCCCCGTGCAGAAGCCTGCCAGCGCATTGTAAACATTGTGCTTGCCGATGGTCGGAATCCGGGCCTGGATGCTCTGTCCATAATAATGGATGGTAAAGCTGGTTTCCCCCTGCGCGGTATGCAGGTCGGAAGCCGTCACATCCCCATCCCCGTCGATGGCATAATACAGAATCGGGCGGTCCAGGGTATGGATCACGGTTTGCAGCAGGTCGTCGTCCCCGTTGAGGATCAGGGGAGCGTCCTGCGCCATACCCTCCACAATCTCCAGCTTGGCCTTCAGGATATTTTCCCGGCTGCCCAGCGCCTCCAGATGGGAAAACCCGATATTCGTTAGAATACCCACATTCGGACGGCATACCCGGGTCAGCGCCCGGATTTCTCCAAAGCCGCTCATCCCCATTTCCACCACCGCATTCCGGATCGAGGACTCCAGCCGGAACATGGTCAGCGGCATCCCGATTTCGTTGTTAAAATTCCCTTCGGTTTTCAGGGTCTTCCCTTTCATGCTCAGGATGGCGGCAATCATCTCCTTGGTGGAGGTTTTCCCGACGCTTCCGGTTACGCCTACCAGAAACACCCGGAACAGCTGCCGGTAATAGGCCGCCAGGTCAAGCAGCGCCTGCCGGGTATCCGGCACGAGGATCACCCCCTCATGCCCCTCTACCGGCCGTGCGGTAATCACCCCGGCCGCGCCCTTCCGGTAGGCTTCCTCAATAAAATCATGCCCGTCAAAGCGTTCGCCCGGAATGGCGATATAAAGGCTGCCCGGCTCGATTTTCCGGGTATCAATACAAATATTTTCGATCTCCCGGCTGCTGCCGCAGGAGCCTCCAACCGCCTGTGCAATACGGGTTAAGCTTAAACGTTCCATCATCTTTCTCCATTCTCCTTTTATATGAATCCTCAATAAAACGATTTGCCTCTTTTTATCCAGGAACCGTATTATTTTACGCCCTGGGCGCAGTTTCCCTCAGGATCTGCCGCACCAGCGCCCGCTCGTCAAAAGCAATTTGACGGTTTCCCAAAATCTGAACCTGTTCATGCCCTTTCCCGGCCAGGATGACCGTTTCTCCCGGCTCGGCCTGTAAAACCGCCGCACGGATCGCCTCCGCACGGTCGCAGATCACCCGGTAGTCCGTCCCCTCCGGAAGCCCCGCTTCAATCTGCCGCAGGATCTCCATCGGGTCCTCGGTGCGCGGGTTATCCGACGTCAAAATCAGCCGGTCGGCATAGCAGGCCGCAGCCCGCCCCATCAGCGGGCGTTTCCCAGCGTCGCGATCCCCGCCGCAGCCAAAGACCAGCGTCAGCCTTCCATGGGTCACCGCACGGACGCTTTTCAGCAGGTTTTCCAGCCCGTCAGGAGTATGTGCATAATCGCAGAGCACCTGGAACCCCCGCTCGCTGGCCAGCAGCTCGCTCCGTCCCGGAATCGACCCGACCTCCCGCAGCCCGGCCCGAATCCGGCCGAAGGAAAGCCCCATCCGGCGGCAGACCGCAATGGCGGCCAGCGCGTTCTGAACCGAATAAACCCCCGGGATCCCGAATTCCATCGGGCAGCGCACCGGGCCGTTCACCAACGTAAAACGGACGCCCTGCATCCCGCAGGAAATCCCTTCTGCCGCATATTCCGCCTTTTCCCCCTCCGCCGTACAGCCTGCATAAGGAATCGTGATTTCCTCCGCCAGCCGCTGGCCGAAGGGATCATCCAGGTTCAATACTCCGAAATCCGTCATGGAAAACAGCTTCTTTTTCGCTTGGTAATAAGCCTCCATGGTCCGGTGATAGTCCAGATGATCCTGAGTCAGATTAGTAAATACCCCAACCGTGAACCGCAGCCCGCCCAGACGCTCCTGATCCAGTGCATGGGAGGAAGCCTCCAGCGCAACCGCCGTCATACCGGCATCCCGCATCTGCGCCAACAGGCGCTGAAGAGGGAATGCGTCCGGCGTAGTGCGTTCCATTGGAAAAGCTTTTCCTCCATACTCCGCCTGGATGGTCGAAATCAGGCCCGCTCGGATCCCCGCCTGATTCAGCAGCCGGTGGATAATCGTCGCCACCGAGGTCTTGCCATTGGTGCCGGTCACCGCGATCAGGCTCAGATCCCGACCCGGGTTCCCGAAAAAATTCCCGCAGACCCGGGCATAGGCTTCCCGGACATTCGGCGTCAGGATCTGGTTGGGCAAACCGACATCCCGCTCCACCAGCACCGCCGCCGCCCGGCCGGAAGCTTCTTTGGCAAATTCGTGGCCGTCCTGCCGGGTTCCCGGGATACAGGCAAACAGGCTGCCCTCCAGCTTTTCGCGGGAGTCGCTCCGAACCGTTTCAATCTCAATTTCGAGGGGGATCGAATCCCCCATGGATGTTACCGGGATACCCGCCAGCAAATTCGAAAGTTTCATCCTGCATCCTTCTTTCTTAATGGATCGCTGTTTCACTTCCGTTTTGCCAAACATCCGGCGCTTTTACACCCGGGCCGTCAGTCGGTGCCGCTCCGCACGCTGGTCAGTTCGATGACCGTACCGATCGGAACCTGTGTATCTTTCGCGATATTCTGCTCGGTAATCTTCGCATAGACTGGGTCGTCTGAACCGTTGATGACCACATTCAGGTTCAATTTTTCCAGCCGGGACTGCGCCAATGCCGGCTTCAGTCCAATGACGTCCGGAATGGTCACCATTTCTTCTTCGGCGTCTTCTGTATACAGGATTACCATGCCATCCTTCGGGATGGGAGAGCCTACGCTCGGGACCTGCTTCACAACCGTCGCCCCGTCGCCGATGATCTTGGGTTTGCCCAAGCCAACCGCACTCAGCTTGCTTTCCGCTTCCAGAACGCCGCGGCCCGTCAGGAGGGGCGTCGTGGTATTCATGGTTTCCAGATCCTCCGCCGTATATTTCGGCGTAAAGCCCAGATAGGGCAGGACATCCGACATAACCGAGGTAACTACCGGCGCAGCGACAACCGAACCGTAAATATCGCCCGAAGTGGACTCGTCAATCATCACATAAACCGCAATTTCCGGATCATCAATCGGCGCTACCCCGATATAGGAGCTGATATAGACCCCTTCTTTATCACCGGGGTTCTGCTTCTGGGAAGTCCCCGATTTCCCACCGGTGCGGTAGCCCTTTACGTAAGCGTTGCTGCCGGTTTTTTCGGTGACAACAGATTCCATCATGTCCCGCATCAGGGCGGAGGTCTCTTCCGAAATCGCCTGCCGTTTCACCTCTGTCGGGGTAGAATAGATGACGTTCCCGTTTTCGTCCAGGATATCCTTGACCAGATGAGGCGTTACCACATAGCCGCCGTTGACCACCGCTGAAACCGCTGTAACCAGCTGGATCGGGGTGATCGCGTTGGACTGGCCGAAGGAAGAGGACGCCAGGGAAACCGCACCAAGCTGGCTCGCGTTATAGTAGGAACTGTCCCCCTCGCCCGGCAGGTCAATCCCGGTGCGCTGGGTCAGGCCAAATGCCTGGAAATATTTGAAAAACAGATCCGGTCCCAGCCGCTTGCCGATATCTACAAAAGCCGGGTTGCAGGAATTGACCAAAGCCATCCGGAAATTCTGCGTACCATGCCCCGGAATCCCGATATGACATTTCATTTTCCGGTCTTCCACCTGGACATAGCCGGGACAGAAAAAGCTTGAATTTTCATTGCACACCCCTTCTTCCAGAGCGGCGGAGGCCACCATTGTTTTAAACGTCGATCCAGGCTGATAAGTATAGGAGATGGACTTATTGATCCGCTGGTTCAAAATGGCCGCTGAAGTCGCTTCCTTCTGTTCCTCCTCCGGGAGCTCGGCAATCCGCGCCTTTTCAGCCTCGTCATAGAGCGTATACGGCTGGTTCAGGTCAAAGCTGGGAAGATTGGCCATCGCCAGGACTTCCCCGGTATTGACATTCATTACAATCCCGCAGACTCCTTTGTCCGGTTTATGCTGGATGATAGCGCGGTTCAGCGCTTTTTCCAGAAAATGCTGGATGGTTTCATCCAGGGTCAGCACCAGGGAATTCCCATTGACCGGGTCGTACCGGGTTTCAGATTTATCCGGCATATCGTTGCCGCTGTGCCCGTCTTTCAAGGAAACGACATAGCCCGGCGTGCCGGAAAGCTCTTTGTCATACTTCAGCTCCAGCCCATACAGGCCCTGGGAATCCGACCCGACAAACCCGATCGTGGAAGCCGCCATGGTGGAATTCGGGTAATACCGCTTAGTGCTTTCTACCAGCGAGATAATCCCGTTCAGCTTGTTCTCGTTCAGGAATTCCCGGACGCGGTCGGCATCCTCCTTCTCAATTTTGGACTTGATGATCTGATACTGGTTTTTTTTGTTTGCTTTCTCCATCACCGCTTCCGGGTCCAGATCCAGCAGGTCGGACAGCCCCTGGACCAGAAGCTGCTTCTGTTTACCGCCGTCTTTCTCCTCACTGTTAATCGAAACCGGCGACATGATGACGTCCCATACCGTCGCGCTCTGGGCCAAAATCCCCATATTCCGGTCATAGATGGTCCCGCGCGTCGGGGCGATGGTGGTAGGCCGAAGCTGATTCCGGTTTGCATAGCCGGTATATACGTCATAATTCAGCACGCTGATATTGACCAGGCTGCCCACCAGCACACAAAAAGCCAGCACTACCGCCACCACAACGACATATTTCAGCCGGCGTTTCATACTTAAAGTTGGTATATTGCTCATGATTCAAACCCTCATTTTGTCTTTCGGAACTTCCTTCCGTCCATTTTACGCAAAGGAGGGGTCAGCTTTTTGGCTTTCCCCTCTTACTTCTTCTCTATTTTATTCGCACCCCTTTGACGTTATGCGCAAAAGAGGATCAACTGAAGAGATTCCGGAACCAGCTTGCAATATTACCGAAGAAGCTTTGTTTCTGCACCACTTCCACCTTGTTTTCCGTATTGAAGTTGATGTAGGTTTCCTGCTGGCGGCTGCGCGATGTCATTTCCAGATTATTCTCCGCGTATTCCTCGATATTATTCAGCGACAGCTTTTCCTCCAATTCTACCTTCAGCCGGGCGTTCTCCCCCTTTTTGGTTTCAATATCCGCTACCGTCTGGTTATAGGCCATATTCAGTTCGGTCTGTTCCACCCGGGAATAGATCAGCATGGAGATCATAACGACCGCCATCACGACATACCCGGCATTTTTTACGATACTTTTACGCTTCTGCGCTTGTTTCTTTTTCCCTTGCAGGGACTGAATCCCGCGCGGAGCACGATCCTCAAACCGTTCATACTCATAAGCGAGATTGCTTTGCTGGTCCATGGGCTTCACCTGCTTTCCTGGCTGCTTCAATCATTCATCTGCCAACGGAAAAAATTCGCCCCACCATGTCCCTTTGGTCGGTGCCTCTTAACCGTTACAATGCGCCGTATAAAAGACGGCTTTTTTATTTCCACACTTTCCGCAGCCTTTGGCCCCGGCTGCCTGACGGAAAATGTTCAGCGTTTCTCTAATATGCGCAGTTTCGCGCTCCGGCTCCGCCGGTTGACGGCAAGCTCTTCCTCGCTGGCCGTAATCGGCTTCCGGTTTACCAAATCCGCTTTCGGCTGGTTACCGCAAACGCAGACCGGAAAATCCGGCGGACAGGTACAGCCCCGGCACCATTCCTGGAAGCGGCGCTTCACCATCCGGTCCTCCAGGGAATGGAAGGTCAAAACAACCAGCCGCCCGCCTGGGTTCAAGCTTTCAAACGCGGCGTCCAACCCTTCGGAAAGGCTGTCCAATTCGCTGTTGACTGCAATGCGGATTGCCTGGAATGTCCGCTTGCAGGGGTGCTTCTCCCGCTTCCGCGCCGCCGGGATCGCGCTTTTGATAATTTCGGCTAATTCCAAAGTTGTGGAAATTTCCTGTTCCTGCCGCGCCCGTTCGATTTTCTGAGCGATCCGGCGGGCAAACGGCTCCTCACCGTATTCCCGCAGCACCCGCTCCAATTCCTCGGGCGGCCAGGTATTGACCAGGTCCTTCGCACTCAGCCCGCTCCGGCTCATCCGCATATCCAGCGGCGCCTCCGTGTGGTAACTGAAGCCCCGTTCCGCCTCGTCCAGCTGGTGGGAGGACACCCCCAAGTCCAGCAATACGCCGTCCAGGCCTTCGATTCCCCGATTAGCCAATACCCGGCGCATCTCCCGAAAGTTGGCCGCTGCAACCTCAGCCTGCGGGAACGGCCTTAACCGTTCAGAGGCTGTTTGAACCGCGTCCGGATCCTGATCCAACGCGATCAGTCTTCCGGTGGTCAGCCTGCGGGCAATCTCTTGTGAATGGCCGGCCCCTCCCGCAGTCCCATCCAGATAAATCCCATCCGGACGGATCCGCAGGCCATCCATACATTCGGCCAACATCACCGAGAAGTGTTGAAATTCCATAACCTATCCCATTCCGTCCTCTGCCGCTTGGCAAAAGACTTCTATTTTCAATTCCCGTCCTGCTTCCCGCAGAGATCGGTTAAAGGCCCAGCTCGTCCATCTCCTGTGCAATCGCGGAGGAATCCAGCCCGGCACAAACCGACTGCCAATTTTCCGTGCTCCAGATTTCACAGTGGGTGGAAACACCGATAATAGTCACTTCCCTTTGCAGGCCACTATATTCCCGCAGCCCGGCAGGGATCACAATCCGCCCCTGCTTGTCCGGCTCAGCCTCGCAGGCACTCGCAAAAAAGAAACGCTGCAAATTCCGCGCCTTGGACAGCGGAAGGGATTTCACCTTATTTTCTGCCGCCTGCCATTCTTCCAGCGAATAAACAAACAGGCAGTTGTCGCCCAGACCTTTGGCGATGATAAAGCGGCCGCCAAGCTCCTCCCGGAGCTTGGCCGGAAAATTCAGCCGGCCCTTGGCGTCGATGCTGCAATTATACTCGCCGATCAGCATCCGAATCCGCCTCCTGCCGCCTTTTCTTTACAGAAAGTTGAACACCACTTTCAACCACTTTTCACCACTACAAACATTATATCGGTTCTATTCCGAAAAATCAAGCGAAAATCCGGTAAAACCGCCGGAAATTTATAAAATTATTCTGCCGGAATTCAGCAATGTATACATACGTTTGTTCTGAAATTGAATTATACTCTTTGTGTATATTCTATTTTATTCCAGTTATTCCAATATTTCAACCCCATTTGGAAACCTTTTTTCCTATCTTATCTATACAGAACGTAATACCGCCAAACAAAACGGACGGCCCCATAAGGAGGGCCGTCCATGAAAAAATAGATGTTTTTTTAAGGTCTTATACTAATTCTTAATAAAACGATGCAGTCGTTTTATTGGGCCGCAGAATGCGGTC
>CANSRB010000038.1 GCA_947649285.1 uncultured Clostridia bacterium | reverse complement strand
GCGATTTTGTCCGTTTCTTCATCTTTGGCCGTCAGCATGATAATGGGCCAGGTGTGCTTTTCCCGTATCTTTTGGCACAGCGCAAAGCCGTCTATTTCCGGCATCATCACATCCAGAATGGCAAGGTCAAGCTCCTTGGTGTTGATACACGCAAGAGCCTCCGTTGCCGAGTAGAATTTGAATACTGTATAATTTTCTCCAGTCAGGTAGGCTTCAATCAGGTCGGCAATTTCAGCCTCATCATCTACAACTAAAATCCTATTAGCCATTTCACTTACCTCTTTTCTATAATGAATTTTAACTATTATATCAGATTTTCTTTTGAAACTCCTTGTTTTTTCAATGATAATTTCTTAAGATTTTCCTAATTGCCAACAGCTTTTATTCTTTGTTTTATGCTATGCAAAATCTGAGCAGAAAATCTGGACTTCCGGGTATCATATTTTCCTGCCTGCACTCTGTTTGCCGCCATGAGAGAGGGTCGTCCAATTTCCTGGACGACCCTCTCCGAATGTTATTCATTTGTGTATAGAAGTTGACGCTGTTGGGTATCCAGGCGAACATATAGCAGTAGGTGACGCCATCGTGCTGGGTCACGCCCACGCCTATGCAGTCGCATCTGGGGTCGATCATGGTCTCGAAGTGGCCTGGTGAATTGATCCAGTTGTTGACGGCGCGTTGGGCGGCGTTTGCTGTACCGGTGAACACGGTGAGGTTGGACCCGAAGCCGTAGGGGTATCCGGCGGCTGCGGCGGCTTGGCCCTCATCTGGAGCGTGATACCAGGTGCAGCGCCGGTCGGAGCAGGCTTGGGCGGCGTTCATCAGAGCCTCGTTAACTGGTAGCTCCGACACCCCGTTATCCTTGCGGGTCTGGTTGATGAGCCGGATCATCTCCTGCCGTATCTCCATGTTGTCCTTCAAACTGGAACTATCTTCGTTGGCGGAATCCTCCGGGTAGGCGGGAGTAGCAGAGCTGACAGTCAGTGTTACGGTTCCGCATTCTCCGGCGCTGTTGGAGACGGTAATCTCCGCGCTCCCCTCCGCTTTTTGGGTGCTTTTGCAAGCAATACAATACTGGAATGGAGTCTGTAAGTCGAGTGATTTTCGGAAATAAAATGTAGAAATACAGAGGTGAAAAGCAAGCAAATTATACAGCGTCCATGTGCGACAGGACTTTAAGAAATCTGCTTATCATTATAGACGGAGGTGCAATCCATCGCTTGATATTTCCTCTGAGTTGACAGCCGGTTTAAGATAGTCTGATTCAAATTTGACCACTTTCTTGGTCTGGAACAATATTGCTTCAGGACTGGAAACTCAAGTGCTGCAAGGGTTTCTGACCACATAACCAGCCACAGACAAAAGTGGAATACATGGAAACGATGCTTTCAAAAAGTGCCGGAAAGCAAATAAAAAAGAGCAAAAACGGCTATAAATAACCGCAAAATATGTAAAAAATTTTGCTAGGCTGGTTGGTAAGGATGAGGTCGGCGGTTCGAATCCGCCCAGCAGCTCCAGAAAAAGAAATCATCTTCAGATGGTTTCTTTTTTTGATTTCATAGATAAAAATCTTCTTATAAGCCCTCATAACTGTTTATGATACCATGAGAAAATAGTTTAAAATCAAGGTTTTCCGCATCCCGTCGTTTATCTTGCTCTATTTCCATACAAAGTCGTTTTGTGAAACCGGGTACCATTTGAGTACCAAGAATCTGTGTAGGATATTGTCTGAAAATCGCTTCCTTCCCATTCCGTTCCCATATTTCAGAATCATTTTTGGAAGAGCAGGCATCGGAAGAGGGCATTCTCTTCTGAAAAATCACTCGCCCCGAATGCCCCCCGACCCTTTTGGGGTTTTCACAAATGGCTGTCCACTGTGAGGCTTACAAAGCAGAATGATGGACAAACAGGAGAAAAAATGGTATGATAAAAGCCAGAAAGCAATGGTGATGTTTTTATATAATCTGAGCAGAGTGGCAAATCGGGATTTGTATTGGGGGGAATCTGAAGTGAATTATATTAATAAGACAATTATCGACGCTGTTATAAAAAAGGCAAATGCATTGTGCCCTAATTCTCTGGCATTAATCGGCATATACGGTTCCGCTGCTACCGGAGATGCGTACGAAAAATCCGATCTTGACCTAATGATTTTGATCAATGATAAAAACGGATGGGTACTGGCTGACGGATTCATATTGGATGATATCGATGTAGGCTATGATATTTACTGCACAAGCTGGGATATGCTTGAAGGAGATGCCCGGTGCAG
The DNA here is from genome assembly GCA_947649285.1 of uncultured Clostridia bacterium. GTDB lineage: Bacteria > Bacillota > Clostridia > Oscillospirales > Ruminococcaceae > Paludihabitans. The sequence continues at coordinate 12,123 of CANSRB010000038.1, read as the reverse complement.
TCACTCACATTTATCAAAGTTATTCGATTCAATGATTGTTTATTGCAAAGATAAAAGCTCATTAAAGAGGTTGGATGAGATTAAAGGAAAAGCAGCAGAGCTTCTTGCATCAGATAAACGATACGATAAGGCTAACAATGCCTATTGTGAAGCAAAAAAGAAATTTGCCGAGGCCTATCTTACAGAATCTTTGTCAAAAGTCAGAAGCTGCGCAGGAGCCGCCATCCTGTTTATAGAAGATGCCGTAATGCTGTATAACGGCCAGTATTTCAGAAAAGGAACTAAACGAACTTTTGATGAGCTAAAACAGCTTCATCTTCCTTTCGATCTCGAAACCAAAATTATGGACATCATCAGGGCGGAAACCGTTGAAAAGATAAGATCCGGACTGACAGAGTTGTTGGTTTTGGTTAACGAATACTTGAAAGTCCCGACGAAAAAGGAACCTCCTTCTGCAACGAATCTGTGGGGAACTTATGAGGAAATGTATTCCAATTGGAAACACAAAATGGCAGAAGCAGCAAGCAGAAATGACATCTATTCTTCTTTTATGAATTTACTGTCCTTGCAATATATGTTTCATGAGATTGCTGAAAGCATAGCGGTGGATGACCTTGAGATGATGGATCAATTTAATCCGCAGAATCTTGAAGAAAATGTACGCGTTTTCGATCAGACTTTGAGCGACTACCTTGCAGAGTATGAAAAAGTGGGGCTGCGTCCAAAGCGTTATGGAAGCGTGGAGGAATTCGCGGAAGACTATTGTAAAGCGATTCAAAATCATTGAAAAGTAATGAGGGGGTTGAATCGGTAACTTCCCATTTTCCGGGGGATTTTGGCCAAATAACCGTTTGAACGGCTGCCCTTTCTGTGGGGTAATTATAGGGCGAAAGCAGCGAGCGCTTTCGCCCTATATTATCAAGGAACGTTCGCGGCAGAAGCTGATGAAGTCGCTGGGCTTTGCAGACGCAGAATATGGGGCGGTAAAATTTATACTCGCATCCTTTAAAATGGCGTTCTGCTATTTTTTTGTTCCCCCAAGACGGCTTAGGAATTTTATCCCATTTTTTAATTCAAACGTTTACTTCGTAGGAAAAACGTGGTAAACTATTCCTATTAGTATGAATTAAACAGGTGGATTTACCATGAAATTTGAACGCCTTCCGGCAAAAGCCATCATTATTTGGGAATTGCTTGCCGCACTTTTATTTGCGGCCCTTTTTAGTCTGACGCTGTTTTTGCTGATCCCCGGAACCTGGCTTTGGTATACACTGCTTTGGGTATTGGGTGCGCTTTGCGTATTGACCACATTTCTTTATCTGCCGCTGTATTATACCAGCATTGAATTCGGCGCGAACAGCAAGGTACTGGTCTACCGCAAGGGCGTGATTTTCCCCAAAACGGAAATCCTGTACCGGGACCGCATTGCTTTTGTGACGGTTTACCATAATCCCCTGACGCCGGTTCTGCAGCTGAGCACCTTAACGGTCAGCGCGGCGGGAGGCACCCTGCGGATTCTGTTTATGAGCACCAAGCGTGCGGAAGCGCTGGCGGCTCAGCTGGCACGGGTGTAGGGCCATGATGAAATACCGTCACTCCCACCCCATCAATATTCTGGAGCATACGTCCCGCTTCCTGATTCTGCTGTTCCTGCCCATCCTGCGGGCGGTTTGGGAGCTGCTCCAGGAAACCCCGGATTTTTATGAATGGCTGGCCGGTGCCTGGATGGATTTGGTCACCTGCTTATGTATTTTGGCTTTGGGCACGATTGCCTGGTATCGGTATGAGTATTGCTTTACGGATACAGGGATTGATATGCGTAAAGGGCTGTTCCTGGTCAAGCGCCGCTTCCTTCCTTACCGGAAGCTGTCGGTGGTATCGGTGGAGCATCCGTTTTACCTGCGTCCTTTTGGCGCGGTACGGGTGGCAGCGGATACGGATGGCGGCACATTTAACCGTGAGGATTTTAAAGCGACCATGCACCAGGAAGATGTGATCCTGTTTTTGCAGCAGACGAGTCTTCCTTTTACAGACCTGTCTGAGATGAAACGGGTTTATCTCCCGAAAAATATTTATATTGCGATTTTGTCGTTTATTTCCTCCAATTCGCTGGCCGGGGTGCTTTTTGTCTCTACCCTGATTTCAGGGGCGGGCAAGCTGCTGGGCGAGTGGTTCGAAGAAATGCTGATGGACCAGATTACGACCCTGCTCCGGATCCTTGCGTTTGGGATCCCGCCAGCGGCTGCCGGGCTGGCCTTTTTGATATTGGGCGGATGGCTGGTTTCCTTTTTGCAGAACCTGATCCGGCACCTCCGTTTTTCTGTAACCCGTCAGGGGGAGCAGCTCCAAATCCAAAGCGGCTTGATTACCCGGCGCGAATACCGGGTCATGATCCAGCGGATCAATCTGATTGAGCTGCGGCAGAGCCTGATTACCAAAATATTCGGTTTTTACAGTGCGTTTATCCATGCAAATGGCTACGGGAAACGCAAGGATGAGCTCTCAGTCTTGATGCCTTCCTGCGAGAAGGAAGATCTTTCCCTGAATATCCAGCTGCTGCTGCCGGAGATCCCCTTTTGTACGCCGACAGTCCGCCCCAAGCTGAAATATTTGAGCCGGTTTTTGATGCCTTCGCTTTGCTGGATTGGCGGGGTGGCTGCTGCCTGGGCGCTGGCTGTGCGTTTCTTTGGCAGCTACTCGGATTTGATTCACTATATTGGGGTGATGCTGGAAATCCCCTGCGTTTGGTATTTGCTGGTACGGATCGTGTCTTTTTTCCATACCGGCGTGGGGGAGCGGGAAGACGCCTATACCTTTCGTTATACCTACGGCTATCGGATTAAAACAGTTGCAGTCCCGAAAAAGCGGATTGTCAAGGTATCGGTGCGGCGGGATCCCTTCCAGATCATGACCGGCTGCTGTAAGCTGGTTGTCCTGACCTACTCGGAGGGTTTGAAACGGCACGTGATCCCCAATCTGGATTATGAAGAGGTCAAACGGATTATGGGTTATCAGCGTTATTGCAAATAGAGCCTTGAGGAAGGAAACGGTTCCGGTTCGGAACCGCTTCCTTGTATCCGGCTTTTAAACGATTTAGGAATGAGGAATCCCCATGAAAAAAATGCTCTATGTTGCCTCCACCTTTATTCATCTCAAGCATTTCCACTTGGACTATCTGGACTATTTTACCCGGCAGGGCTGGGAGGTACAGGTTCTCGCTTCGGGCGATCCCGGCCTTGTTCCGGACGTTTACCGGAAGATCGTACTGCCCTTTGAAAAGAAAATGAGTTCCCCCAAAAATTTCGTTACCGCGTTGAAAATTGCCCGGCTGATCCGGCAGGAGCGCTATGACGCCATCCAGGTGCATACCAGCCTGGCCGCGTTTTTTACCCGGCTGGGCGTCCAGCTTTCCGGGTACCGGCCGCGGCTGGTGAGCAATACGGTGCACGGCTATTTGTTCGATGACCGGAGCCCGGCGCTGAAACGGGCCGTTATGCTGGGAGCGGAAAAATGGATGAAGCCGGTTACCGACCTGCTGCTGGTGATGAATCAGGAAGACCTGGAAATCGCCCGGAACAACCGCCTTTCCCGGGGAAGGGTCGTCCAAATCCATGGGATGGGCTTGGAGCTTTCCCGTTTTCCGGAGCGTCGGGAGGAGGAATCGGCCCGGCTCCGGCAGGAAGCCGGGATCGCCCCGGAGGAGCTGGTGCTGCTCTATCCGGCGGAATTTTCGAAGCGGAAGAACCAGTCCTTTTTGCTGGAGGGAGTCCGGAAGCTCCGGGAGGATGGGATTCCCCTGCGGCTGATCCTGCCCGGAGAGGGCGGCCTGCTGGAAGAGTGCCGGGAACAGGCACGGCAATGGGGTTTGGAGGGCCAGGTAGAGTTCCCCGGTTATACCCGGGAGCTGCCGCGCTATTTGCAGATGGCCGACCTGGCGGTTTCCTCGAGCCGGAGCGAAGGCCTGCCCTTTAATCTGATGGAGGCCATGGCTGTCGGGATCCCGTTGGCGGCCACCCGGGTCAAGGGGCATACGGATTTGATCGAGCAGGGCCGGAATGGGTTCCTGTTTGACTTCGGGGATCTGGACGGCTTCTGTACGGCTGTCCGGCGCTTCTATGAGGACCCGGGGCTTCGGCGCCGGATGGGCCGGGAAAACCGGGAACGGATCCAGGCCTATTCCCTGGAGCAGGTACTGCCGGAGGTGGTGGCGGCTTGGGAGGAAGCCTGGCGTGAAAAGGAGGGAATCGAATGTTGAAGCTGGTGATTTTTGATTTCGATGGGACGCTCTGCGACAGCATCCCGCTTTGTATCCGTGCGTTCCGGGCGGCGATTGAGCCGTTGGCTGGCCGCGCGGTTTCCGATCAGGAAATCATTGCGACCTTCGGCCCCAGCGAGGAAGGGACCATCCAGGCGCTGATCCCGGCGTATCTGGAAGAAGGGACAGCGGCCTATCTGCGCTGTTATGAAGCCTTTCATGAGGATTGCAGGGTTTTTCCGGGGATGCGGGAGCTGCTGGCCAACCTGCGGGAAAAAGGGCTGAAAACGGCGCTGGTAACGGGAAAAGGGGCGAAAAGCTGTGTAATCTCCCTGCAAAAGCTGGGGCTTTCCCCATTGCTGGATGGGGTTGAAACCGGCTCTCCGGAAGGGCCATGCAAGCCGGCTGGAATGAAACGGCTGCTGGCACAGTTCGAAGTCCGCCCGGAAGAGGCGGTCTATATCGGGGATGCGGTCAGCGATATTCAGGCTTCCCGGGAGGCTGGGATTGGGGTGATTTCCGCAGCCTGGTGCGCATCAGCCGAGTGGGCGGAGCTGGAGGCTGCCCATCCGGACGGGCTTTGCCGCAATGTCGGGGAGCTGCGCACCTTATTGGAGAAGCTTTCCGGAGTGCAGGGGGACGGGCGATGAAGAAGATCAATCTGGGGATTGTCGCCCATGTAGACGCGGGAAAAACCACCCTGACGGAGCAGCTCCTTTATGCAGCCGGTGCGACCCGTTCGGCTGGCCGGGTGGACGACGGGACGACCCAGACCGATTCCCTGGCTTTTGAACGGGAACGGGGGATTTCGGTGAAATCGTCCGCTGTATCCATCCGGCGGGGGGAGACGGAGCTCCATCTGATCGATACGCCCGGCCATGTGGATTTTGCCGCCGAGGTGGAACGGGCGCTGACGGTGCTGGACGCGGCGGTGCTGGTGGTTTCCGCAGTGGAGGGCGTGCAGTCCCAAACCGAGATTCTCTGGTCGGCGCTGCGGTCAACCGGAACCAATACCTTGATTTTCCTGAACAAGCTGGACCGGATGGGAAGCAGCCGGGAGCAGGTTTTGGCGGAACTGCGGGAGAAGTGCTCCTCCCGGATCCTTTGCTTTTCCGTCAGTGAAGGGGAGGGGGATCGGGATTGTGCAATCCGCCCCCGCCGGCTCTCTGAGCCGGACTTCCGGGAGGAAGCCCTCGAGCTGCTGGCGGATCTGGACGAAGCCCTGCTGGAGCGTTATCTGGAGGGGGAGGAGATCCCGGAACCTGAATTGAAAGAACGGCTGCGCCAGGCGATCGCCAAGGGGGAGATAGTCCCTCTGCTGGAGGGGAGCGCCGTACAGGGCAAAGGGGTGGAATTGCTGCTGGAGTTCCTGTGCCAGTGGGTAGAGCCGGTGAAAAACCGTACCGACGGCAAGCTTTCTGCGCGGGTCTATAAAATTACCCATGACCCGGTGATGGGGCGGATCGCCCATATCCGGATGTTTGGAGGAAGGCTGAAGAACCGGGATACGGTCCGTCTTTCTTCATCGGAGGAGATGCAGAAAATTACCCAGATCCGTACTTGCCAGGGAGCGCGTTTTCAGGATGCCGGGGAGGCGGAGCAGGGCGATCTGGCGGCGCTCTGCGGGCTTTCAAACGCCCGGGTATCGGATATTATTGGCGAGCTGGATGAAGCGGCTGGATGTGCGCTTTCCACCCCGCTTTTCCGGGTACACGCTCTTCCGGGCGAGGGGCAGGAGCGTTACCCGCTGATCCAGGCGCTGACCGAGCTTTCCGCCGAGGATCCCCAGCTGGATTTACAGTATATCCCGGAGGAACAGGAACTGGATTTGAATATTACTGGTGGGATCCAGCTGGAGGTGTTGGAAGCCCTGCTTCGGGAGCGCTACGGGCTTTCGGTGCGGTTTACGCCGCCTGCGGTGCTGTATCGGGAAACCCCCCGGCGCTCCGGCCGCGGGTTCGAGGCATACACGATGCCCAAGCCTTGCTGGGCGGTGATCGAGCTGCAGATCGACCCGCTTCCCCGTGGATCAGGGTATCAATTTGAGTCCCGGGTGCCGAATGACCGGATGTTTTACCGCTATCAGAACCATGTGGAAACGGCGGTTCCTCGTGCCCTCAAGCAGGGGCTGTATAATTGGGAGGTGGTGGATCTCAAGGTCACTCTGACTGGCGGGGAACATCACACGGTTCATACTCATCCATTGGACTTTTTCCTGGCCACGCCGGTTGCGGTGATGGACGGCCTGCAAAACTGCGGGACGATTTTACTGGAGCCGATGCAGCGGGTGCGGATTGCCGTCCCCGAGGAGCTTTCCGGCCGTGTGATCGGGGATGTGATCGCGATGCGGGGGGAATATGATTCTCCGGTGATCCGGAGAGGGGAATTCCAACTGGAGGCGCGGCTTCCGGTGGCGGAATCCATGGATTACAGCGTCCGGCTGGCTGCTTATACCGGCGGGCGCGGGGTCTTTTCCAGCCGTTTTGACGGGTACGCGGAGTGCCCGGAAGGGTTCGGCGCATCGGCCCGACGGCGGGGTGTCCATCCGCTGGACCGCGATCGCTGGATCCTGAGCCAAAGGGGGGCCATGCAGCGGTAATCCCGCACAATCTATCAGCAAGAAAGAAGGAAACAGCGATGAATCATTGTCCAGCTTATCTGAAGGAGTATGAGGATATTTGGAAAACCGATCCGCACCAGGCTAATTTGACTTGGTTCCGGGAGGCAAAATATGGTTTGTTTTTGCATTATGGCCTCTATTCCCTCTTGCATAAGGAGGCCTGGGTGCAGTTTTTCGATAAGATCCCGGTGGCGGAATATGAGAAGCTGACCCGGCAGTTTACCGCCCTCAACTTTGACGCGGATTATATCACGGATCTGGCCCTGAAGGCCGGCATGAAATACATCAACCTGACCACCTGTCACCACGAGGGCTTCTGCCTGTGGGATTCCAAGGCGGAGCCATTCAACAGCATGAACGCTGCGGGACGGGATCTGGTTGGCGAATTGAGCGAGGCCTGCGGTAAAAAGGGGCTGGGATTTTTCGCCTACTATACCTTTATGCTGAATTGGCGGCATCCCTATTATGTGGACCGCACCGTTTTTGACAGCGCGCGGCCGGATTACGACAAACCGGAGCCCCGCTATCTATACCGGAAAAAAGAGGATTTCCAGTATTATATTGCCTATATTCAGGAGGTCATAGACGAGCTTCTTTCCAACTATAAGATTACCGGTATCTGGCTGGATCTGATCGCCGCCTGGTATGCCATGGGGGAGGAATACATCCCGATAGAGGACATCTATGCCCGGATCCGGGCGAAGCATCCGGAGGTCTTGATTTCCTGGAAGCAGGGCGCGACCGGTACGGAGGATTTTGCCTCCCCGGAGAACAGCTTCCATGACTTGGCGGAGAGTGTCCGTCCCCGGTTCGGGGACGCCGGGGCGGAACGGGCCCGACGGGGCTTTGAAGGCAATCGGCACAAGCATAACGAAATCTGTTCGACGATTCAGCAGGGGGTCTGGGGCTACGACCCGAGGCAGGGGAACCGCAGTGTGGAGGAACTGTACCGGCTGCTGGGCCATGCCGCTGAGAATAACTGCAATCTGCTGCTGAACGCAGGCCCGATGGCGGACGGCTCGATCCATCCCAGCCAGGTGCAGGTTTTGCTTGAGTTGGGGGAGAAGATCCGGAGCGAGGGCTTCCCGGAAAAGGGGAGTTCCTCCCGGAACGAAACAGGTGCAGGAGCAGAATAAGAGGCTCCTGCGGATCTCAAGCAGGAGGGGAATCCCCCTCAATATTGAGGAACCGGGCAGTTGTGCATAACTGCCCGGTATAATCGGATTATTTCTTTGCTTTGATAGGGGTATAGTAATCCATCTGTGCATAGCCCATTATTTCTTGTGCGAGCGGAGAGGTAATGATATTTCCTAATTCCGGCCTTGTTGTATCGCGCTCGAACCCGTGTTCACTCAGGAACTGATCCACTTCTGCGTTCAGGCGTTCCTGATCGGTTTGCCCTTCGATGTCGGCCGCAACGGCATAAAGGCCGCCCGGGAAATCGATGACTTCCAACTCCGGCGGGACATCCATGCCCTCTTCAAACAGATACAGCCAGACAAAGCCGTTTCCGTCCCAATAGAGGAAGTCCTTCGGAAACAGGCTGCGTTCAAATCCGGAGAACCATTCCTCAAACCGCTTGAAATTCGCATCCTCAAACATCCCGGTCCCGGATGAAACCATTTTACAAACAGGCATTTCATAAATCCGTACACCCTGCATTTCATTTACCTCCTTAAAATATGGAAGATATGGACTTATTGAAGTCTTGTTCCAGTATAGCGTATAAACGAACGTTTGTAAATAGGCTTGGTAAAATCAGGAGTGTTTTCTCGCACATTTCATAAAAGGGTTAGGTTTTCAGGAGGGGCCGTCCCTGAGCGGCCGGGACGTTCCTCCGGCTTTGATTTGTGGGGCTGCGCGCCCCTGCCGATTTGCGGGGCTCCGCGCCCCGCGCCCCCCGCGGCAGAGCCGCGATCCCAATGCGGGGCTCATGCCGCCCCGCGCCGGGCACCCTCTTTTCTTTGATCGCTCAAAGAAAAGAGGGGAAAAGAAAACCGCTGGGGGGGAGGCCACCCCCAGTCCCCCCGGACACTTTTACCCCAGGCAGTCTAAGTGCGGAATTGTTCCCGTGGTAAACCTCCTATGGTTTCATCCTAAGGGGAGTGTTGTCCATTTTACAGCTTGTGCGCCTGTGGACTGGCCTGTGCGCGTGACGATCCCCAGGCTTGCCTTCTGTGATGCCCTAGAAGCAGAAACTCCTATAGTTTGCAACCCGGTCGCCTACGCTGATCGGGGATCCAAGGGGACTCCCTTGGCGCATTTCTTTCCCCCATTTCTTTGGGCGTCCAAAGAAATGGGGCGGGGCGTGGGGCGCGCAGCCCCACAAATCCAACCGCTCGCCCGAGGGTGAAGTCCCGCACATACATTACAGCATCCCCCCATCGGAAACAGCCTTGACGATTCCGGGAATCCGGGGTATACTAAAACAAAATATATAGAAAGAAGGCAGTACTCATGAGTGAATCCTGTAATCATGACTGCTCCAGCTGCGGTGCAAACTGCGGCGAGCGGACCGCGCCGGAAAGTATGCAGGTCCCGCCGAATGAAAGCAGCTGTATTAAGAAAGTAATCGGTGTGGTCAGCGGGAAAGGCGGCGTGGGGAAATCCCTGGTGACCTCCCTGCTGGCGGTGCTGATGCAGCGCCGCGGCTATCAGACGGCGATCCTGGACGCGGATATTACCGGCCCATCCATCCCGAAGATGTTTTCGCTCCACGACCGCGCGCTGGGCAGCGAGCTGGGGATCCTCCCGGCGGTCAGCAAATTGGGGACGGAGATCATGTCGGTTAATCTGCTGCTGGAGAATGAAACCGACCCGGTGGTCTGGAGAGGCCCGGTGATTGCCAATACGGTGACCCAGTTTTGGAGCGAAGTTGTCTGGGGCGACGTTGATTTTATGTTCGTGGATATGCCTCCCGGAACGGGCGATGTGCCGCTGACGGTGTTCCAATCCCTTCCAGTGGACGGGATCATCCTTGTGACTTCCCCGCAGGAGCTGGTTTCCATGATTGTGAAGAAGGCTGTCCATATGGCTCAGAAGATGGACATCCCGACCCTGGGCCTGATCGAAAACTACAGCTATCTGGAATGTCCGGACTGCGGCCGGAAGATGAATGTTTTCGGGGAAAGCCGGATCGAGGAAGTCGCGGCGGAAACCGGGATCGAGGTGCTCGGGAAGCTCCCGCTGAATCCTTCGCTGGCCGCGTTTGCGGACAAGGGGACGATCGAGCTTTTCGAGGGGGACTGGCTGGACGCCGCAGCCGACCGTTTGGAGAGGCTGTAGTCCTTCCCCAAAAACCAGGCAAACAAAAGAGGCACAGAGCCAAATCTGTGCCTCTTTTGCTTGCCTGGTTATCTTCCCAGGAAAATCCGGGCGATTTCCAAGTCCTCCTGCGTTGTAAGCTTCAAATTGCGTTTGTCCCCCTCCACCAGGTGTACCGAGATCCCCTGCGCCGCGAGGATCCCTGCGTCGTCGGTGACAGGGCTGTCTGGAGGAAAGGCGAGATGCCCTTGGTAAATCACGCCCAGCCGGAAGGTTTGGGGCGTCTGCACCGCGTAGAGACGGCTCCGCTCAGGCACGCTGGAGATCCACTCCCCTTCCTCGCTGTCCAGAATGGTATCCTGAACCGGGATTGCCGTGGTGGAAGCCGGCCATTTCTGCGCCGCGGCAATACAGTCTGTGATGATCCGGGAGGAAACCAGCGGCCGCGCTCCGTCGTGGATCAGGACGATATCCTCCGGGGAATGCTGCTTCATCAGGGAGGAAAGCCCCCGGAAGCAGGATTCCCGTCGGTCAGCCCCGCCGGTGATGACCTGCACCACTTTCTCAAGGGCATATTTCTGAACCAGCATTTTGACCGGGGCCACCCAGTTTTTGGCGCAAACCAGGTGGATTTCATCAATTTCATCCTGCTGCTGGAATGCGCTGATGGTCCGGACCAGCACCGGCTTCCCAGCCAGCTCCTGGTATTGTTTTGGCAGGGAGCCTCCCAGCCGGGTTCCGCTGCCGCCAGCCAGGATTAAAGCGATATTCATCGAAAATCCTCCTTGAGCTATACCCGGTGAAGCAGGTCGGTATAATTCGGAGTGGGCCAGCTTTCCTCGGCCACGTTGATTTCGGCGGTATCCACCGCCAGGCGGAGCTTCTGCATCAGCGGGCAGATCCGGTCGCGGCAGAATTGGGCGTTTTCCAGGGTGGAAAGCGGGCTTTGCAGCTGGCGGAGGGTTTCTTCCAGGGTACTGTAAGCGCCGGAAATTTCACTGATATTCTGGGAGAGCTTTTCTACTAGGCTGTGCAGGCTCCGGTTTTCCACTCCGGCGGCTTTTAAGGCGTTGTAGCTGTCCGCACAGCGGCCCGCATAAGAAATAACAGCCGGGAGATATTGCCGTTCGACCATTTCCAGCATGGTTTTTGCTTCGATTGTGATAACCTTACTGTAATTCTCCAGCTTGATTTCACAGCGGGATTCACATTCGACCCGGGAAAGCACCCGGTATTTTTCCAGCACCCGGATACTTTCTTCTGAAACGATCGCCCGGGAGGCATCCACTGTGTTCGTCAGGTTGGGAAGCCCGCGGCGTTTGGCCTCCTCCACCCATTCCTGCGTGTAGTTGTTGCCGTTGTAGATGATACGACCATGCTCCTGCATGGTTTCGGCAATGATAGCGCGTACCTCATCATCGAGGCTGTTTTTCGGGTTTTCCAGCCGGCCGCAGAATTCCTCCAGGCTTTCCGCCACAATGGTATTCAGAACATAGTTGGCGGTCGCAATGGAGGCGGAGGATCCGACGGTCCGGAATTCGAACTTATTGCCGGTGAAAGCAAAGGGGGAGGTACGGTTGCGGTCGCTGTCGTCCCGCTGGAGGGTAGGGAGGACGGCAACGTCGTCGAACAGGGCGCCGCAGCTTCCGGAATCAATCCCGCCGCCTTGTGCGGCGCGTTCCAGCATGGAGGTCAGCTGTTCACCCAGGAAGATGGAGATAATGGTGGGCGGCGCTTCGCTCATCCCCAGGCGATGGTCATTCCCGGCAACAGCGGCAGACATCCGGAGCAGGTCGGCGTGCTTGTCCACCGCGGAGATGATGGCGCAGAGCACAACGAAAAACTGAAGGTTTTCATAAGTAACCTGGCGGGGATCCAGCTTCCCGGGGTCGAGCAGGTTGCGGCCGTCGTCCGTGGAGAGGGACCAGTTGTTGTGTTTGCCCGAACCGTTGACGTTGGCAAAGGGCTTCTCGTGGAGCAGGCA
>CANSRB010000037.1 GCA_947649285.1 uncultured Clostridia bacterium | reverse complement strand
AGGATAACTGAACAATGAAAAGCCGGGAAAGCCCGTAAAATCAAGGAAAAACGGCGCTAAGAGAATTTCAGTACGGCCTCAAAGCGGCTCGTCGCGCTCCGCAGTTCAGCAAGCGTTAAATTTTATCAAAATGGCTCAAAAACTCTGGGAAATCGAGGGGAACAGCCTCGGTATAACCGGATAACAGACCAAATCCCCCCTGATGCAGGATCAGAACTGCATCAGGGGGGATTTATTCATTGAATTACAAACAGGCCAGCTTTATAAATTTTCAGAAGAAGGGGTCAGGCCCCACGGGGTTGAACAAGGAGGGCCGGAGCAAGCTTCATTCTTCCATGTTTTAGAGGTGAACTCGCCGCAATTTTTACACTTATATCCATATTCATAATAATGGCGGGAACCGGAATGATAATGATTACCGGTCCATGTATAGGTGGTAGAACCGTGGTTTTTGCTGTATACAAAATAATAGATGGCGCTGTCATAATAAGTATCTGCCGCAAGGGGCACCCCTTCCACAACTCGCTCGTTTGTCCAGTTTTTTGAGACAGAAGGCGCGTATTTATATTTCAGCGGATTGGTTACACTGGGCTTATGATACCAGGAGGAGGAATCGAATTTCATGAAGTGAAAATCTTTAGGCCCCCTTCGGATACAGATGCAGGACTGCCCGGAGGAAAGAGAGGCCGGCCTTACCGTTGTCATGGATACGCACCGGTTAGAAAGTGAAGCCGACTTTAAGTCCGCCTTGACGTCGCAGGCTAAATTGTAAATGGAGTCTTGGAGATTAAAATCACTATAGTTCGGAACAGTTGAAAATTTTCCCGGCCAATAATGGCCGTCCGTACGCCCAAGTGCATAAGCATAGCAATTATAATAGAGGAAATCTTCACTCCAGCTTCCAACTACCGTACTGTCCTGGAGGGTATACCGGGCGGCGAGGCCTTCTGGGCGAGGACGGTCGCCCCGCTGATAATAGCGGTTCACCGCGTCCCCTACCCGCGCGGCAAGCTCGTATGTCCCGGGATTACTAACTCCGATAGGATAGTCCGGATCTGTTTCAAAACGGGAAATCAAGACGGTGACAAACCGAACATTCTCAGGGGGAACCTCTATTCCCTGCCCCTGAAGATATTCCAGCTGTTCCTCAACCGGCAGATCGGATAGTATCGCTGGGTTTTCCAATGCCCTTGCAGGGAAAACGGAGAGCGCCATAAGGGTTATGGCAAAAACAAGTGCAAATATACGCTTTTTCATGACCGAATACCTCCAATTGTTCTATCAATTTTTACAGATTATCTGCACAATCTGCAATAATATTATTGCATACTTTCAATAAAATTGCAAGGATTATAGAAAAAATACCTTTTCCGGGCGCGGACGGCTGTCCCGCTGATAATAGCGGTTTACCGCGTCCCTTACCTGTACAGCAAACTCGCGTGTTTGGGGATCTCTGGCTCTGATAGGATCGTCCGGATCCATTTCAAAACGGGGAATCAAGGCGGTGGCAAACTCGACATAGACAAAAGGAACCTCTATTCCCTGCTCACGAAGAAATTCCAGCTGTTCCTCAACTGGCAGCTCGGATAGTATAGCTGGGTTTTCCAATGCCCTTACAGGGAAAACGGACACCGCCATAAGGGTTATGGCAAAAACAAGTGCAAATATACGCTTTTTCATGACCGAATACCTCCATTTGTTCTCTCAATTATTATAAATTGTCTGCACTATCTGTAATAATATTATTGCATACTTCCAATAATATTGCAAGGATTATAGAAAAATAAACAAAAGCAGACCGATTTTTCCGGGCCCATGAGCCGTGATCCGCGAAAAAACCGCCGGAAGCCAAAGGTTTACGGCTTTGGGAGCCTTTTATTTTTGGTTAAAATGCCAATAGAAATTCTGCCGGAAAGGCGTATAATAGAAACAGAAAAGATTCCATGAACCTTTGGTATTCAGCCCGTAAAGAAATGAACATGAAAGAGTGGGAAGTTGATGCAGCTTCCCACCTTTTTTTGAGAAAGAAGCGGCTGCAGGCAAAGCCCAGAAGCCCTGCGGCCACCTATCGGATTGAACGGATTCATCCTTAGAGGAGCTCTGCTTATGAACGAGATCACCAGCTGCCTGGCGCAGATTTTCCAGGAGCACCCGCTGAAAATCATCCTCAGCAATCCCCGGCAGGGCGCCTTCCAAAAAATCATTCTGGAAAAACGCTCAGACGGCTATTCCGCTGAAAAATTTACCGACAAACAAGCCTTTCATGAAAAAATAACAGTAGCCCAGCTTCCGGATTACTGTGCCGGACAGTTGGCCTGTTTCCGTCAGCTCAACGCTTGGACGGCGCAGGCCGAGTATCAAATCCGGATCTCTAAGAAAGGGAAGGTGCTGCTCGGAAAAAACCGGCTCCAGGAAAGCCCTAAAATTCGGGAGGAGCATAACCGTAAAAAAACCTATCTGCTGGAGGAAGGACAGGTCATCGAACCGTTGGTGGATATGGGGATTTTCTCGAAAGAGGGCCGGGTCATCCACGCCATGTATGACAAATACCGCCAGATCAACCGGTTCCTGGAGCTGGTTGACGACGCAGTCAAGCGCACCGGGCTGGAAAAGCTCCGGATCATCGACTTTGGCTGCGGGAAATCCTATCTGACCTTTGTACTCTATTATTATCTGACCTTCGTCCGAGGACTGGAAGCCGATATCACCGGGCTGGATTTGAAAGCCGACGTCATTGAAAAATGCCGTCTGGCTGCCCAGAAATACGGCTATACCCGCCTGCATTTCAAAGTCGGAGACATCAACGGCTACCAGGCTGACGGGCCGGTAGATCTGGTCCTCTCCCTGCACGCCTGCGATACGGCAACCGACTATGCTCTCCTCAACGCCGTTTGCTGGGGAGCTAAAATAATCCTTTCGGTTCCCTGCTGCCAGCACGAGCTCTGCGAACAGCTCAACAGCCCAGAGCTGGCACTTTTCCAACGTTACGGCATCGTCAAGGAGCGGAGTGCCGCGCTGATGACTGACGCCATCCGGGCCAACCTGCTCGAAGCCTGCGGCTACAAAACTCAGCTGCTGGAGTTCGTTGATTTGGAGCATACTCCGAAAAATATCCTGATCCGGGCTGTCCGAAGCCGAATCTCCCCGGAACACCGCCGGAAAATGCTGGACGAGGTGGAACGTCTGAACGCCTGCTTCCAGCTGGATCCCACCCTTCTCCGCCTGCTGAAGGAAAACGGACGGCTGATATAAACATTGTTTTGTACAAAAAACCTGCCCGAATCATCGGGCAGGTTTTTTCAAGCAGCTTATTCTTCTACTTTATCTTCAATATATTTTACGATGTCACCTACGACTTTGATGTTTTGCAGCTGGTCATCCGGAACTTCAACATCAAACTCTTCTTCAATGGACATCACGATATCAGCAATATCCAGAGAATCCGCACCCAGATCATCAGTAATGGAAGCCTCCATGGTTACGGCATCCTCGTCTGCGTCCAGCTGATCCACCAAAATCTTTTTGATTTTATCAAATACCATTCCTGTATCCTCCTTTTGATTTCTCAATTCTATATTATCCCGCGGGGATGCAAACACCCGGCGGCTATAATATCAGCATTACTCCGAACCCTTGGGGAATTCCTCGAATTCCCCAATTTTTCTAAATTTATTATATCTGCTATCCAGCAAGATTGCAACCTCTTTTTCCATTATTTTTGTTAATGTTTCGGTAAGGTAATGGGAAATATTTTCTGCCGTCTGCTGGGGGTTATTATGAGCGCCGCCCGCCGGTTCGGCGATAACCCGGTCGCAAACGCCCAGCTCCCGCAAGTCCTCTGCGGTAATCCGCATCCGGTCCGCCGCCTCCTTTTCGCGGGAGGCATCTCGCCAAAGGATACTCGCAAACCCGCGGGGGGAGATCACTGAGTATATGGCGTTTTCCAGCATAGCCAGCTCGTCGCAGACACCCAGCGCTATTGCGCCGCCAGATCCGCCCTCACCTAGTACAATCGAGATTACCGGCGTTTTCAGCCGGCTGAATTCAAACAAGTTCCGCGCGATGGCTTCCCCCTGGCCCCGCTCCTCCGCAGCGATCCCACAGTAAGCGCCGGGCGTATCAATAAAACAGATCACCGGACGGTGGAATTTCTCCGCCTGTTTGGCCAGCCGAAGCGCCTTCCGGTATCCCTCCGGATGGGGCATTGCAAAATTGGAATCCTTATTCTCCTCCAGATTCCGTCCCTTAACCTGTGCAATCACGGTTACCGCCATTCCTCGGAAATTCGCAATCCCACCCAGAATGGCGTGGTCGTCCCCGAACTGACGGTCGCCATGCAGCTCGCAGAATTCATCGAACAGCAGCGGGATATAGTCCCGGATCGTCGGGCGTCCCTTGTGGCGGATAATGGCCATGCGCTCTGATGCCGTTAAACTACTCATTGACAGCCCTCCTTCGGGGTATGCAGGCGGATCAGCCGGGACAGGGTGCGGCGCAGGTTTTTACGATGCACCACCATATCCGCAAAGCCATGCTCCAGCAAAAATTCCGCCGACTGGAAATCGTCCGGCAGGCGCTGCTTGATCGTACCCTCAATCACGCGCCGCCCGGCAAAACCGACCAGAACCTTGGGCTCTGCAATGATAATATCGCCCTGCGAAGCGAACGATGCAGTCACCCCGCCGGTGGTCGGGTCGGTCAATACGGTAATGTAGAGCAGCCCTGCCTCGCTGTGCCGGACCACTGCCGCCGAGGTCTTGACCATCTGCATCAGGGAAACAATCCCCTCCTGCATCCGGGCACCGCCCGACGCGGTAAAAGCCACCACCGGGAGGCGTTTTTCCGTAGCGCGCTCAAATGCACGGGTGACTTTCTCCCCAACCACACTGCCCATAGATGCCATCATATACCGCGCATCCATAATGATAATGACGCAGTGTTTATCCCGAATCCGGCATTCCCCGGTCAAAACGGCATCCTTCAGGCCGGTTTTTTCCCGCAGCTCCTGCTGCTTCTCCGCATAGCCCTCGAACTCAATCGGGTTTTTGCTGATCATTTCTGAGTCATATTCCACAAAGCTTCCTTCATCCGCCGTTAATTCCAGCCGTTCCCAGGCGGTCAGCCGGGCATGATAGCTGCATTCCCCGCATACCTTGGAAGCGCCTGTAAAATCATCCATAAACATAACATTGCCGCAGCGGGGGCACTTAAACAGCAAGTCGTCGGGGATCTGGACCTTGGCCTTTTTCTCCGTACGGTTATCCCCTTCCGCGCGGAACTTGACCACCTTAAATAAATCCTCCAGCAAAGGTGCCGCCTCCTTCCTTTAGCGTTTTTTCCAGAGCTTTTCGTTCCGGCCCAGATAGCCGATATCGTACGCCGCCTGCTCAAACTGCGGATCCCGCAGCAGGCTGAGCTGGAAGTCGATATTGGTATCGACCCCTTCTACCAGGAATTCCCCCAGCGCCCATTTCATCTTGCTGATCGCCTCGGCACGGTTGGGAGCGTAAACAATCAGCTTGGCAACCATGCTGTCATAGTAAGGCGAAATTTCACAGCCCTGGTACACCGCGCTGTCGATCCGCACGCCGGGGCCTCCCGGCATATGCAGCGCATTGATCCGGCCCGGCGAAGGACGAAAATTCAGCTCCGGGCTTTCCGCATTGATCCGGCATTCGATCGCGTGGCCGTTCAGGCGGATATCCTCCTGTGAAAAGGAAAGCTTTTCCCCAGCGGCGATCAGGATCTGCTGCCGCACCAGATCAATCCCGGTCACTAACTCGGTGATAGGATGCTCTACCTGGATACGGGTATTCATCTCCATAAAGTAGAAGCTCCCGTCCTTCGCCAACAGGAATTCGATCGTCCCCGCGTTCTTATAATCGCAGGCGCGCGCCGCCTTGACCGCAGCTTCCCCCATTTTTTCCCGCAGCTCCGGAGTCATGACCGGGCAGGGGGATTCCTCCAGTACCTTCTGATTCCGGCGCTGCATCGAGCAGTCCCGCTCGCCCAAATGGACGACATTCCCATAGCCGTCCGCCAAAATCTGGATTTCCACATGGCGAGGATTTTCAATGAATTTTTCGATGTAGACTTCGTCGTTCCCGAAGAAGGATAGCGCCTCCTGCCGGGCCGCCGTCATAGAGGGTTCCAGCTCTTCCGGCTCGCGTACCATCCGGATCCCCCGCCCGCCGCCGCCGGCAGAAGCCTTGATCATCACCGGGTAGCCAATCTCGGCAGCAATTGCCTGCGCCCTCTCCAGGGATTCGACCGCACCGTCCGAACCCGGGACAACCGGCACGCCCGCTTCCTTCATGGTCTGTTTGGCGTTGGCTTTATCCCCCATCCGATCCATTGCGTCCCCGCTGGGGCCGATAAAGGTCACTCCACAGCGCTCACAATGCCGTGCAAAAGCTGAATTTTCGGATAAAAAGCCAAATCCCGGATGTACGGCGTTCGCCCCGGTCAGCTCGCAGACCGCCAGGATCGCTTTAACATTCAGGTAGCTGTCCTTGGTTGCAGCAGGGCCAATACAGACGGCTTCATCCGCAATCTGGGCATGGAGCGCCCCCCGGTCCGCTTCGGAAAACACCGCTACCGTCCGGATACCCAGTTCGCGGCAGGCACGGATGATCCGTACCGCAATTTCCCCCCGGTTCGCAATGAGTATTTTATGAAACATGATGAATTTTCCTTTTCTGTTGAAACTTTCGAACCGGGCTAACCCCCGATAATGCAGGTAAATTCACAGCTGACCGCTTTTTCGCCGTCCACTGTCGCCACGCCCTTGCCAACCACAACATTGCCGCGGGTCTTGATAAACTCCACGCTCAGGGTCAAAGTTTCGCCCGGCTTCACCATCCGGCGGAATTTCGCCTTGTCAATCCCGCCGAAAAAAGCAGTTTTGCCCTTGTTTTCCTCCAGCGAAAGCGCGCACACCGCGCCGGTCTGAGCCAGCATTTCAATCGTCAGAACGCCCGGCTGAACCGGTGCGCCCGGGAAATGCCCTTTGAACCAATAATCATCCTCACTGAGGTGCTTCTTCGCCACCGCGCGGACGCCCGGTTCCAGTTCCTCCACCTCATCGATCAGCAAAAACGGATCGCGGTGAGGGATAACCTCCATAATCTGTTCCCGATTTAAACAAGCCATTTTTTCTCCTTTACCGGATCACCAGGATCGGCTGGCCGTATTCCACGCCCTGGGCGTTTTCCGCCAGGATCTCGGTTACTTCGCCGTCGAATTCACTCTGGATCTCATTCATCAGCTTCATAGATTCAATAATAAACAGGATGTCGCCCTTTCTGACCCGGCTGCCCACCTGGACAAACGGAGGTTTATCCGGCGCCGCGGCGGCATAGTAGGTTCCCACAATCGGGGATTTCACCACGTTGCCCGCCGGCTCCTGGGGCCGTTCGGACAAAACCGGTTCCGGCTGTGCCGGGACAGCCGCAGGGCTCATCGGAACCGCCGGGACAACCGGAGCCGGCGCCATTTCCGGCGCTCTGGCCTCCAGGCAAAGGCGGGTTTCCCCATCCCGCAGTTCCAGCATTCCCATCCCGGTTTCCCGGAAATGCGACATCAGGTCTTTGAGTTCTTCCAAGGTTAGTTGTTTCAGATTCATGCTCTTGCGTCCTATTCCGCCGCGCGCGCCAGCGTTGAAAAGTTCTCCCCTCCGCGCGAAAAATTGAGGGAAAAACCAAAAACCTGTATTCATAGCCGGGGATGCCGGATGCCCGAGGGATTTTCCCAGCAGACAAGGCGATTTTTTGCGGCCATACTGACGTATGGCAAGAAAAATGAACGCAGATGCCGGGAAAAGGCCCGGTCAGATGGCGTTTTCGGTTGTGAATACAGGTTCCAAACTTATTCACTGAATTTTTTCAGCAACAGGGAAGCGTTGTGCCCGCCAAAGCCCAGCGAGTTGGACAGCGCATAGGTGATCTCCTGCTTCCGGGCGCCTTCCGTCACATAATCCAGATCGCAGTTTTCGTCTGGGACCCGATAACCGGCAGTCGGCGGAATCAAGCCGTTTTCCAATGCTTTGGCGCAGGCAATGGCCTCAATCGCCCCAGCCGCGCCCAGCAGGTGTCCAGTCATTGATTTGGTCGAGCTGACTGCAAGCTTTCCGGCATGGCCGCCGAAAGCTTTCTTGATCGCAATGGTTTCATATTTGTCATTCAGCCCGGTCGAGGTGCCGTGCGCGTTGATATAATCCACCTGCTCGGGGGTGATGCCGGCATCCTTGCAGGCGAACTGCATCGCATGAGCCGCCCCTTCCCCCTCCGGGTCCGGGCTGGTGATGTGATAGGCATCCCCAGTTGCACCATAGCCGACAATTTCCGCATAGATCTTCGCACCCCGCGCCTTGGCGTGCTCATATTCCTCCAGCACCAGCATCGCGCCGCCTTCCCCCATGACAAAGCCGCTCCGCTCCCCATCAAAGGGGATCGAGGCCCGATCCGGGTCAGCCGCATGGGTCAGCGCTTTCATATTGTTGAACCCGGCAATGGAAAATTCCGTAATCGCCGCTTCCGACCCGCCGGTTACACAAGCGTCCAGATAGCCGTCCCGGATTGCATGGAAAGCCTCGCCCACCGCGTGGGAGGAGGTCGCACAGGCCGACACCGGGGCATAATTGATCCCCTTAAAGCCATACCGCATGGAGATCGAACCAGCCGCCATATTGACGATCATCATCGGGATAAAAAATACCGAGACCCGGCTGCCGCCCTTTTCCAGGAAGTTGGCGTATTCCTTCTCAATGGATTGGAACCCGCCGATCCCGCTGCCTGCGATCACGCCGACGCGGTAAGGGTCCAGATCCTGGAACCGGGTGCCGCAGTCCTCCACCGCCTGGACGGCAGCCGCGATTGCATACTGGTTATAACGGTCGGTACGGCGCAGCTCCTTCTTCTCGAAATAATCCAGCGGATCGAAGTCCTTCACCTCGGCTGCCACCGTCACCTCACTATTTGAGGGATCAAATGCCTGAATCCGGGCAATCCCATGCCTCCCGTTCCGCAGGCTATCCCAAAACGTTTCCATATTCGAACCGACCGGGCTGACAACGCCCATCCCGGTAATCACTACTCTTCTCATCCGAAAAACAAACCTCCTTGTCCTCCCCCGTCCGCTGCGAGAGAATCAGCCGCTGTATTCAAATCTAGAACTACATCGGCATAGCGCCGTCAATCACCAATACCTGCCCCGAAATATAGGCGGAATCCTTCCCCGCCAGGAAGGAAACCGCGCCGGCGATCTCCTCCGGCTTACCGAATCGGCGCAGCGGGATCTGGGCTTTTACTTCTTCTTTGTATTTTTCGTCCAGTACGTCAGTCATCGGGGTTTCGATAAATCCCGGCGCAACGGCGTTGACGTTAATATTACGGGGCCCCAGCTCCTTCGCGGCGGTCAGGGTCATGCCGATGACGCCCGCCTTTGACGCGGAGTAGTTGAGCTGTCCCGCATTGCCGTACAGCCCGGCAACCGAAGTTACGTTGATAATCCGGCCGCTCCGCTGTTTCATCATGACCGGGGTTACATGGCGGATCATATTGAAGACGCCTTTATAGTTGACGTTCGCGACAAAGTCGAACTGTTCTTCGGTCATCCGGGCGATCAAGCCGTCCTTGGTTACGCCCGCATTGTTGACCAGCACATCAATCGAACCGAAACGCTCCTTGACGGCCGCAGCCATCTCGCCGCAAGCCGCAAAATCGGACACGCTGGCAATAAAGCATTCCGCCTCTACGCCGAACGCGCGGCAAGCCTCCTGAACGGCCAGCCCGCCGTTCTCCTTTTCCTGCTCCGAACGGCAGTTGATTGCGATATTGAACCCGTCTTCCGCCAAACGCTTGGCGATGCAGGCGCCGATCCCCTGGGTCGCACCGGTAATCAAAGCTGTTTTACTCAAATTTCTACACCTCTTATTTTCAAAGCATCACGCAGCAGCCGCTCCGCACCGTCGTTCAAGTCGCGGATAATCTCCGCGCAGGATTCCTCCCGGTTCACCATGCCGGCAATCTGGCCCGCCATAAAGCTGCCGTTTTCCAGATCCCCGTCCTGAACCGCCTTGCGCAGGGAGCCTGCTCCCATTTTTTCAAATTCCTCCGGCGAAATCCCGCTGGCTTCCGCCTTCAGCATCTCCCGGGCCTGCTTGTTCTTCAATGTCCGTACCGGATGCCCGGTAAACTGCCCGGTCACCACCGTGCTGGTATCCTTGGCCTCCAGCACCAGTTCCTTATAGGCACGGCTGATTTCGCACTCACGGGCAGTCAGGAACCGGGTCCCGACCTGTACCCCCTGCGCGCCCAGCAGGACCGCCGCTGCCATCCCACGGCCGTCTGCAATGCCGCCTGCGGCAATGACCGGGATCTTCACGGCGTCAGCGATCTGGGGCACAAGAGCCATGGTAGTCAGCGAGCCGATATGCCCGCCGGCCTCCATCCCCTCGCAGACAACCGCGTCCGCACCGGCACGCTCCATCCGTTTGGCCAGCGCAACACTCGGCACCACTGGGATCACCTTGATCCCAGCCGCTTTGAGCCCCTCGATATACTGGCCCGGATTCCCCGCGCCGGTGGTGACAACCGCCACCTTTTCCTCTATACAAACCTGGATAATCTCGGGCGCGCTGGGATTCATCAGCATGACGTTTACACCGAAAGGCTTATCCGTCAGCTCCCTGGCCCGGACAATTTCCGCCCGGACGATTTCGGCCGGGGCCGCGCCTCCGGCAATCAGACCGCAGCCGCCGGCGTTGGACACCGCAGCCGCCAGCGAAGCGTTCGCCACCCAAGCCATCCCGCCCTGGAGGATTGGGTATTCGATCCCTAAAAGCTGGGTAATTTCTGTTTTCATCGTCGTTCCCTCTTTCCTTTACCGGCCGCTACCATTCAAACACAGCGGCCGCATAGACCAGCCCCCCGCCAAAGCCGACGATACAAACCTTATCGCCCGGCTTGATCCGGTTCTGTTCACAGGCCTCCGCCAGGCAGACCGGGATACAGGCGCTGGACATATTTCCATGATCCTGAATATTGACATAGACTTTTTCCATGGGGAGATGCAGGTTTTTCGCCGCCGTTTCCAAAATCCGGAGATTGGCCTGGTGCGGGAAAACCCAATCCAGCTCCTCTGGGGAAATCCCCGCCTTTTCGCAGGCTTTCCGAATCGCTTTGGGCATCACCCGGGTGGCGAATTTGTACACATCCTGCCCATCCTGGTGCAGTCCCCGGCTCGAGCCGAAGCCGTCGATCTCCGGATCGAACGGTTCTTCCCGGAACTGGCTGGAAGCCGGCATCCCGCGTGCAAACAAATGATGTGCGCTGGCCGGATCCGACCCCATCTCGCTGTAATAGAACCCCTCGCTTTTTTGGAGCACTGCGGCACCGGCGCCATCCCCGAACAATACGCAGGTTGCCCGATCCTCGTAATCCACCATTTTGGTCAGCAACTCGCTGGATACGACTAATGCGGTTTGGTATTCCGGGTCGTCCAGATAGCGTTTGGCCATATCCACCGCGGAAACGAACCCGGCACAGGCGCAGTTGATCTCCACGCAGGCCGCCTTTTCGATGCCCAGTTCCCGGGCCACCAGACAAGCCAGCGACGGGGTCAGGTAATCCGCCGTACAGCTGGAAGCAATGACCAGATCTACTTCTTCCACCGGGATCCCGGCATCTGCCAGCGCGGCTTCCGCCGCTCTCGCGCCCATTTCATGGTTCAGCAGCCGGGTTTCCACCGGACGCTGTTTAATCCCGGTGCGGGTCGTGATCCATTCGTCACTGGTATCGACAATCCGGGCCATGTCCTCATTTGTTACAATTTTTTCGGGCAGATATTTCCCGGTCCCCACAATCCGTATTCCCACTTCACAGGCCTCCGTTTTCCTTTTTGATTCCGCCGCCGGACTTCCTTGCAAATCCCGGCGGGGTTTGATATAATAAGAACTCAGGACGCAGCGGTCTGAGATCCTATCCGCCCTGTTCTGCCGCTGTCCTCTTAAGGATGACAGGCAAAACAGCTCCAATCAGGGTTTATTATTCCCGCGTTTTTATAGGGAAATAATAAAACACCCGGATCAGATCATTGCTTATCTTAATAATTTTATAAGGTTTGGCAGCATTTGTCAACAACGCGGCGCAAAAAACCGGCTGCGGTTTAAAATTCAAAAAGCCGGCTGACCTTTTCCCGCGCCTTCCACTCTTTTTCTGAAAGGCAGGATTTTTTATGAACAACATTTGTTTCCTTTTTTCCGGGCAAGGCTCCCAATATCCCGGCATGGGCCGGGAATTGACCGAGCAGTTTCCCGAACTGGAGAAAATCTACGACACCGGCAGCGAGATCCTGGGCTTCGATCTCAAACAAGCCTGCTGGAATCTCCCGGCCGAAGAGCTGGCGAAAACCGAAACCGCCCAGCCCGCTATCCTGGCTACCTCCCTGATCGCCTTTGAGGCAGTCCAAAAGCTGGGGATTTCCCCTGCTATGGTGGCCGGGCATTCCCTAGGGGAATACGCCGCGATGGCCGCTTCCGGGATGCTCAGCCTGGAAGACGCTTTCCGGGTCATTAAAGCCCGCGCCGCTGCCATGAGCCGCTGTGCCGAAGGGCAGGACGGCAGTATGGCGGCTGTCATGGGGCTTTCTCCCGAGGAAATCGCCCAGGTTTGTGAGGAAACCGAGGGATTCGTCCTTCCGGTCAACTTCAATTCCCCTGCACAGACCGTCGTTGCCGGGGAATCCGGCGCGGTTGCCGCCGCAATGGAAAAATTCGCGGAAATGGGGAAAAAATCCGTGAAGCTGGCTGTCAGCGCGGCGTTCCATTCCAAGCTGATGCAGCCTGCGGCGGAAGAATTCCGCGCGGCCATCCAGGATATCCATTTCCAAACGCCCAAGCTGGATTTCTACTCCAACCTGACCGGCGAAAAACTGACCGATTTCAGCAATATGCCGGGTTATCTGGCCAAGCATCTGGTTTCACCGGTGCAGTTCGTCCGGGAGCTCCAGGCCATCCATTCCGCCGGCGCGGACGGCTTTGTAGAATGCGGCCCGAACAAGGTGCTGACCGGACTGGTCAAGAAAACGCTTTCCGGCGTCCCCGCCTTCAATGTGGAAA
Organism: uncultured Clostridia bacterium; assembly: GCA_947649285.1. Classification (GTDB taxonomy): domain Bacteria; phylum Bacillota; class Clostridia; order Oscillospirales; family Ruminococcaceae; genus Paludihabitans. The sequence continues at coordinate 1,532 of CANSRB010000037.1, read as the reverse complement.
ATGCCAAAACCTACGCCAAGCTGGCCGAAGCCTGCGGAAAGGAGAGCTGAACCTTGGACATCCTATACCGCCCGCTGGCCCTGGAGGAAATTACCCCCGCCCTGTTTGCCGGTTTTGAACGCCGGCAGGAGGTGACCCGCTGCTGGCGCAAGGAAAACGGCGCCTGGCTCCTCAAAGACATTGCGTTTGTCGATGACTGGAGCCCTCAGGACTATGATACCCTGTTGGAACACCTGCGCCATACCCTGCAAACCGGCGGGGCGCTGATCGGCGCCTTCCAAGTGGAACGCCTGGCCGGCTTCGCCTCGGTGGAGAACGAATTTTTCGGTTCCCAAAAACAGTATCTCCTGCTTTCGAGCCTTCATGTTTCGCTGCCATCCCGCCATCAGGGGATCGGCCGGAAGCTGCTGGGACTGGCTGCGGAAGCCGCCCGGAAGCTGGGCGCCCAAAAGCTGTATATTTCCGCGCATTCTGCCGAAGAAACCCAGGCGTTTTACCATGCGCTTGGCTGCGTGGAAGCGCTGGAATACAACGCGGCGCTGGTCGAAGCAGAGCCCTGCGACTGCCAGATGGAACTCATTCTATTGTAAAAACAGGGAAAAAGGCCGTGGGATCGTTGGATCCCACGGCCTTTTTTGGATGAAAATTTCTGCAAAACCGGATCAGTCTTCATCCAACTTCAGCACCGCCATAAACGCCTCCTGGGGAACCTCTACACTGCCCAGGCTGCGCATCCGCTTTTTGCCCTCTTTCTGCTTCTCCAGCAGCTTTTTCTTGCGGGTGATGTCCCCGCCGTAGCATTTCGCCAGGACATCCTTCCGGAGCGCCTTGACCGTTTCCCGCGCGATAATCTTCCCGCCGACCGCTGCCTGGATCGGCACCTCGAAAAGCTGCCGCGGGATATTCTCTTTCAGCTTCTCGGCAATCCGGCGGCCCCGTTCATAGGCTTTATCCGCATGGACAATAAAGGACAGCGCATCCACAATATCGCCATTTAAGAGGATATCCAGCTTGACCAGCTTGGAGGGGACAAACCCAATCAGCTCATAGTCAAAGGACGCATAGCCCCGGGTGCGGGATTTCAGCGCGTCAAAAAAATCGTAGACAATCTCATTCAGCGGGAGTTCATAGTGCATTTCCACCCGGGTCGTATCCAGATACTGCATATCCTTGAAAATCCCGCGGCGATCCTGGCAAAGTTCCATAATATTCCCGACAAAATCATTCGGGGTCAGGATATTCGCTTTTACAAAGGGTTCTTCCGCGGTTTGGATCGACGCAATATCCGGGTAATTGGTCGGGTTGTCAATCAGCCGGACGCTCTGGTCCGTCATGGTCAGACGGTAAACAACCGAAGGCGCGGTCGTAATCAGGTCGAGATTAAATTCCCGCTCCAGGCGCTCCTGGATAATCTCCATATGGAGCAGCCCCAGGAAGCCGCAGCGGAACCCGAACCCCAGCGCAACTGAGGTTTCCGGCTCAAAGGTCAGGGAACTTGGTTGATTTCACCCCTGAGTTTGATTATTTCCTGC
>CANSRB010000036.1 GCA_947649285.1 uncultured Clostridia bacterium | reverse complement strand
TTATTCCCCTGCTCCGCGCTGACCAGCTCCAAAAAGCGGAGCACATTCTCATAATTGTCCAGCGGCTCGCCAATCCCCATCAGCACCACATGGCCGATCCGCTCGCCTAAATCCGTCTGGGCAGCATAAATCTGTGCCAGGATTTCAGAAGGCCGCAGGTTCCGGACGAAGCCCGCCTTGGTCGAGGCACAGAAGCTGCACCCCATCTTACAGCCCACCTGGGTTGAAATACAAATGCTTCGCCCATGCTCGTACTGCATGACAACGGATTCCACCCATTCCCCGTCCGGTAGTTCAAACAGGTATTTCACCGTCCCGTCAATTTGGGACACCAGTTTTTTCCGCTGCTTGAGGGATACCAGCTCGGCCCGCTCCTCCAGCAGGGAGATCAACGACTTGGGCAGATTGCTCATCCGGGAAAACTCCGTTTCCTTTTTCACGTGCAGCCAGTCAAACAACTGCTTGGCCCGGAATTTCGGCTGCCCCGCCAGGAATTCCTCCAATTCGGGCGGGGTCATTGAAAGCAGGTCTTGTTTTTCCATTCCGCCCTCCTGTTCAGACTGAGTAGGGATCATCATTCGTATGGATTCTGCACCTGGAAGGCCTCCCGCGGTTTATCCGTTACGAATAAACCGGGCCAGGAAGAAGCCGTCGCTCCCGGTTTCCTGGGGCAGAAGAGTCGCGGCAAAAGACTCTGTTCTTCTTATTTTATCGAAAACAGACGGCAATTGCAACGGTTCCCAGGAATTATTTTCAGACAGGAAGTGTTTTGCCACCTGGATATTTTCTTTTTTATTCGTTGTGCAGGTCGAATAGACTAAAACGCCGCCCGGACGCACATACCTTGCCGCATTGCAGAGCAGCCGGTATTGCAGCTCCGGCAGGACTTTGAAATCCGCCGGGTTTTTGTCCTTGATTTCAGGCTTCCGCCGGATGACCCCCAACCCGGAGCAGGGAGCGTCGCAAAGGACCCGGTCGGCCTGTCCCAGCTCCGGGCAGAATTCCGTCCCGTCCTGCACCCGCGCCCGAAGATTGGAAATCCCCAAACGCTTCGCGCCCTCCTCAATCAGCCGGATCTTGTGCTCATAAAGGTCGAAAGCCCAAAGCTCCCCGGTGTTCTTCATTTCCTCCGCCAGCGTGAAGCTTTTGGAGCCGGGCGCCGCACAAAGATCGAAAACCCGTTCACCCGGGCGGGCATCCAGCGCCTGCGCACAAAGCTGGGAAGCCAGATCCTGCACATGGAACAGCCCCTCCCGAAAAGCCGGCAGACGGTCAATCCCTCCGGTTTCCCGCAGCAGCAAACAGCTTTCCAGCCAGGGGTGCCGTTCCGTCTGGACGCCCTGGACCTCCAGTATCTCAACCAGCTCTTCCGGCTTGGTTTTCAGGGAATTCACCCGGACGCTCAAGGGAGGCCGTCCCAGGGAAGCCTCCGCCAGCCCGATTGCGGTTTCCAGGCTATACTGCCCCTCCCACATCTCCAACAGCCAGGACGGGCAGGAATATTTCACACCATAATACTGAAGCGGATCCTTTTCCAGATCGGGCAGACGGAGCTTCTTCCCGCTGCGGATAAACCCCCGTAATACCGCGTTCACCAGCGGTCTGGCGCTGGTTTTCCGGGCATAAGCCGCCAGCCGGACGGATTCATCCACCGCAGCGCTGTCCGGAACCCCGTCCATATACAGCAGCTGATACATCCCCATCCGCAGGATGATCCGCACCTCAGGATCCAGCTTTTTACGCAGGAAGGGTTCCAATGCATAGTCCAGCGTCCGCCCCCGTTCCAACGTCCCGTAAAACAGCGCCGAGGCAAAGGCAGCGTCCTTCCCTGGAATCCCCGGATCCGCAAGCGCCTGCGTCAAAGCCAGATTGGAATACGCCCCCTTTTTCCCTACGGCGGCCAAAGCGTCATACGCCAGCTGTCGTGCGTTTTTCATCGGCGGTCATTCCTGTTTCGCAGCAGGAGCAGCCGCGCCAGATTCGCCAGCGCCGTAATCAGCGCCGCTACATAGGTCAGCGCCGCCGCTGTCAGCACCTTTTTCGCTCCCTGAAGCTCTTCCTGATCCAGCATCATCTGGCTGTCCAAGGTGGCAATCGCCCGGCGGGACGCATTGAATTCTACCGGCAGGGTCACCAGCTGGAAGAGTACCACCGCCAGAAACAGCATGATGCCCAAATTTACCAGAAAGCCGGAATTCAGCATCAAGCCCAGCACCGCCATCGGGATGGCGAGGCTGGAGCCGATATTGGTGATCGGGATCAGCGCCGCCCGGATTTTAATCGGGAAGTAGTTCACGGAATACTGGACCGCATGGCCGCACTCATGCGCTGCCACGCCGATCGCGGCAACAGACATGGAATTATATACGGAATCCGACAGCCGGATCACGTTGCTGCGCGGGTCGTAATGATCGGTCAGGTTCCCGTTTACCCGCTCGATCCGGACATGCTGCAGCCCATTCTGATCCAAAATCTGCCGGGCAACCATCGCCGCAGTATACCCCCGCGACGCTTGATACTGGCTGTACCGGCGGAAGGTGGACGAAACCTTGAACTGCGCCCAAAGGGCGATCAACGCCGCCGGAAGCACCAGCAGCAGGTAGTATTGGTCCATATAAAAAAACGGCATTCCTTTTTCCTCCTGTTTTTATCGTTCAGACACTTCAAAAAGAGCTCAGCCCAGAACTTCCCCGGCGCTCAGCCGTTTCCCCCGCAGGAAATCCCCGCCGGGCATCCGTCGGGAGCCTTCAAACTGCACTTCGGTCAGCCGGATTTGCCCTTCTCCGCACTGCACGACGAAATCCCCCGCATCCAGCAAGGTTCCCGGCACGCCTCCTCCTGTTAAGGAAACGATCTCGCTCCGGTAAACTTTCAGCCGCCTGCCTTGCAGCAGGGTTTCCGCACAGGGCCAGGGGGACAATCCACGTACCTGATTGTGCAGCTCCTGCGCTCTCCGGCTGAAATCCAGCATGGAAAGCTCTTTGGAAAGCATCGGCGCATAGGTCGCCTCCGATTCCTCCTGCTTCACCGGGTTCAGCCGTCCCGCCTTCAATTCCTCCAGGGTTTGGAGCAAGACCTCCCCGCCCAATTGGGCCAGACGGTCAAACAACTCCCCGGCTGTTTCATTTTCCCCGATCGGTATTTCCGCTTTCAGGAGCATATCCCCGGTGTCGATCCCTTCCGCCATCCGCATGGTGGTGATGCCGGTCACGGTTTCGCCGTTCAGCAGGCTCCATTGGATCGGACCCGCTCCCCGGTATTTCGGCAGCAGGGAGCCATGCACATTGATACAGCCATGGGGAGGAAGCTCCAGTACCTCCAAGGGCAGGATTTTTCCATAGGCCGCCACCACGATCAGCTCCGGTTTAAGCGCGCGCAGCTGCTCCTGCGCTTCGGCGTTCCGCAGCCCCTTCGGCTGGAACACCGGAAGCCCCTGCTCCTGCGCCAGCACCTTTACCGGCGGCGGAACCAGCTTGTGTCCTCTTCCCTGCGGCTTATCCGGCTGGCAGAATACGCCGGCGATCTCATGGCCAGCATCCAGCAGCTTCTGCAGTGACGGGACGGCAAAATCCGGCGTCCCCATAAACACAATACGCATCCAGGTTCCTCCTCCCTCCGCTTAACGATGTTTCCGACGGGAACGGGGCGCCGGCTCCTCATCCTCGACCAGATCGACAAACAGCCGTCCGTTCAGATGGTCGATCTCATGGCAAAACGCCCGGGCCAGCAGTTCTTCTCCTTCCACCGTAAATTCCCGGCCATTCCGATCCTGCGCCCGGACGGTCACCTTCATCGGCCGTGTCACCTGGCCGTACTCATCCGGGAAAGAAAGACAGCCTTCCCCACCGGTCTGGGAGCCGGATTCCTCAATGATTTCCGGGTTGATCAGCTCGTAAAGCTGTTCCCCTGTATCCACCACAACGACACGGCGCAAAATGCCAACCTGCACGGCCGCCAGCCCCACACCGTCCTGTGCATACATGGTTTCCGCCATATCGTCCAGCAGAACCCAGAGCTTTTCATTAAATTCCGTCACCTCACGGGAAGACTTGCGTAGGATCTCATCCCCTCTGAGGACAATGTTTCGTTTCGCCATACTTTTCGATTTCCTTTCTATTATAACAGCCGGATTTAACGGCTTTATCATCAATTTTTGAATTTTCTGCGCACCCGCCGCCTTATAGAACCTCGCCGTTGACGTCCGCATACAGGGCAACACCGCGGCAGAGAGGATCCCTCCCGCTTTGGCGGAGTACCTCCGCAATCACCGCCTTCATCCGGCGGTTCAGCCGGCATTTGACAATCAGCCGGTAACGGTATTTCTGGCTGACCCGGTAGATCGCCGCCGGGGCAATCCCCATTACCTTCAGCGCAATCCCTTCCGCCGCCAGCGCGGTTTCCCGCAGGATTTCAGCGGTCCGCTCCGCCGCGCGAAGAGTCCCTTCTTCATCCTTTCCGGAAAACCCGAAGGTGACCATCTCCAAAAAAGGCGGGTATCCCAGCGCTTTCCGCGCCTGGATTTCATCCTCGTAAAACTGCTCAAAATCCTGGCTTGCAGCCAAGCAGAGCACCGGATGCTCTGGATCCATCGTCTGGATGTAGGCACGGCCCGTCTTCCCACTCCGGCCGCTCCGGCCGACCACCTGGGTAATCAGCGAAAAAACCCGCTCGGTGCTCCGGTAATCCCCGGTATACAAACCGTTATCCGCAGAAACAACCCCCACCAGCGTAACATTTGGGAAGTCCAGCCCCTTTGCGATCATCTGAGTCCCCAGCAGGATGTCGTACTCCCCCCTTGCAAAGCCAGCAAAATGGGTTTCATACGCCTGTCGGGAAGAAGTGGTGTCTGTATCCATCCGAAGCAGCCGTGCCTGGGGCAGGACCAGCTTCAGTTCATCCTCCAACTTCTGGGTGCCGACCCCGCTCAGCCGCAGGTAATCCCCACCACAGGCTGGGCATTTGCCGGAATAAGGCTCAATATGCCCGCAGTAGTGGCACATCAGGCTCCCATTCGCCTTATGGTAGGTCATCGCGACGCTGCAGTGCGGGCAGGAACGTACCTCCCCACACTGCATACAAGTGGCATAGGATTGGTACCCCCGCCGGTTAATCAGCAGGATCGACTGTTCGCCCCGGGCAAAATTCAGAGCCAGCTGCTGTTGGAGCAGCCCGCTCAGCGGGGAAAAATTCCGCTTCCGCTGTTCCTCCCGCATATCCACCAGATACACCTGGGGAAGCTCGGCCTCCGCATACCGCTCCCGCAGGGAAAACAGGGTATAATCCCCCCTTTTGGCGCGGTAATAACTGTCAATAGAGGGGGTGGCCGATCCCAACACCAATACGGCTTTATGCCGGACACAGCGCAGCTTGGCAATCTCCCGGGCATGGTAGCGGGGAGACGCATCGGATTTATAAGAGGATTCCCCTTCTTCATCCAGGATAATCATCCCAATATCCGAAAGCGGTGAAAAAACCGCGCTCCGGGTCCCGATGACAATCCGCGCGGCGCCCTGGCGGACCCGTTCAAACTCCTGGAGCCGCCTTGCGGAGGACAGCCCGGAATGAATCACCGCGCAGACCCCGCCGAACTGTTTTTCAAACCGCGCTACGGTCTGGGGGGTCAGGGCGATTTCCGGGACCAGCAGCATCGCCGTTTTGCCCTCGGACAGCACCCGCTGGATCAGCTTCATATAAACCTGTGTTTTCCCGCTGCCAGTGATCCCGTAAAGCAGGGCCGCATGAGGTTCCCCGTCCTCCATCAATGCGGAGATCCCCTCAAAGGCGGCCTGCTGTTCCCCGGAGAGGGAAAGCTCCTCCAGGCTTTTGTCCGGACGGCCGGGAACCGGAAAAGGCTCCTCCTCAGCCTCTCGTTCAAAGGGAACCAGAATCCCCTTCCGCTCCAGTGCTCGGGCAACCCCTTCGCTCACACCGCAGTGGTAGCAAAGCTCCCGGCGGCTGGCTTCCCCGATTTTCCTCAGTGTTTCCACCACTTGCCGCTGTTTGGGAGGCAGGGTCAGGCTCTCGGGCAGGACGCCTTCGGCCAGGCGTACCAGCCGGACCGTCTTCGGGGCCGCACGGGAATGCAGACGCTCTTCCTTGGCAATCAGGCCATTTTCTAAGAGGGCCTGTACCGGAGCCGTTTGGGCGGGATTCTTCCGGCAGTCCAGGAAAGAAGCCAGCTCCGCAGCCGTTTTCGGCAGACGGAGGAATTCCGCCACCCGTTTTTGCACGGGAGGGAGCTCTTCCAAAATGGAACTATCCAAGCAAACCAGACGGTATTGCTCCACCACCTGGACTTTCATATCCGATGGGAGAACCGCCTTGACCCCCTCATAATAGGTGCAGAAGGTGTTCCCCACCAGGAACTCAATCACCTCGAACAGCTCCTCGGAGATCAGCGGCTCAGGGTCCAGCTGGGAAAATACCGGTTTCAGCCGGGCTTCCCCCCCTTCCAGCGGACGGAGAGCCGCCACCAGTCCCTGCACCTTTTTATTCCCGCCGCCGAACGGAACCAGCACCCGGCACCCTCTTTGCAGACTGCCGGCCAGTTCTTCCGGAACCCGGTAGGAAAACGGCTTGTCGATGGAATAAACCGCCGATTCCACATAAACCTCCGCCGCCTGTGCCATACCCAAGCCCCCTTCCCAGCCGGATTCCAACCGCCAGCCTACTCGATCTCCTTGCCGATGTCCTCCTGTTCGATCAGGACATATTCCCCTCTTGCGAACTGCTCAACAGCGCGCTGCACCGGCTTATCCAGCATCACTTCGCCGCTTTCCTCGGCTTCCTCCGCGATCCTGCGGGCGCGCTTGGCCACCCCGATCACTAAAGAGTAATAGCTTTGTTTTTCTTTCAAAATATCATTTGCGGAAGGTCTGTTCATCATAAGTTAAAATCCTCTCATTCCTTTATAATCAAAGCCGCCCGGAGGAATCGTTCCCTTTTCCACCTCGCGGCGGGAAATATCCCTTTACCGTGTTATCTATCCCAGCAAGACCTGTTCAATCACCGGTTTCATCACCCGCTGTGAGCAGGACTGGGACAGCAAAATCGCCCGCAGCTCTGCCGCCGCTGCCGGGATCGTCCGGTTCACCACCACATAATCACATTCATAGGCGTAGGGGATCTCCTGAAGGGCCGTTTCCAGCCGGCGTTCGACCGTTTCCAAATCTTCGGTATTCCGGTCCACCAGACGGCGTTTCAGCTCGCTCAGGGACGGGGGCAGGATAAATACCGTCACTGCCTCCGGGAACATCTGCTTGACCTGTTTGGCTCCCTGCACTTCAATCTCCAGAATCACATTGGAGCCCGCCGCCAGCCGTTCCTCAACCGGGGCTTTGGGCGTACCATAATAATTCCCCACATAGCAGGCATACTCAAACAGACCGCCCTCTGCAATCAGCGCCTGGAATTCCTCTTTAGAAAGAAAGAAGTAATGCTTTCCATGCTCTTCGCCCGGCCGGGGCGCGCGGGTGGTGGCCGAAACCGACAGGAAAGTATTCTCCTCCATTTGAAGCAGCTCCCGCAGGACAGTCCCCTTTCCAGACCCGCTTGGCCCGATCAGGACCATCAGCGTCCCGGTTTTATTCATCATCCATTTCCTCCTCTTCTTCACCGTCTTCCCATTTCACCACCCGGTTCGCCACGGTTTCCGGCTGGATGGCGGAAAGGACTACATGGTCGGAGTCCATTACGATCACAGCGCGGGTCCGGCGCCCATAGGTCGCGTCAATCAGCATTCCCCGGTCCCGGGCGTCCTGTATGATCCGCTTGATTGGGGCGGATTCCGGGCTGACGATCGCAATCAGCTTCTGCGCCGAAACCATGTTGCCAAACCCGATATTTACCAATTTCATTTTAAATCCCCTTTATACTAATTCTTCATAAAAGAATGGTATTATTCAATATTCTGAATCTGTTCGCGGATTTTTTCCAATTCCGCTTTCATTTCCAATACCCGGTTGGTGATTTCCACATCACTGCATTTCGAACCGGTGGTATTGACCTCGCGGTTCATCTCCTGCACCAGGAAGTCCAGCTTCCGTCCCACCGGCTCCGAAGAATCCAGCAATCCGCGGAACTGCGCCAGATGGCTCCGCAAACGGACCGTTTCCTCATCTACGGCAATTTTGTCCGCAAAAATCGCGGCTTCGGTCAAAATCCGGGCTTCATCCAGCCCGCGTCCCTCCAGCACCTCATCCAGCTTTGCTTTCAGCCGTTCCCGATAAGCCGCCACCGTCTGAGGGGAACGGAGCTCCACCTCGGACACCTGCTTTTCGATCTGATCCAGCCGGGCGGAAATATCTGCCTGCATCCGTTCGCCTTCCTCCTGCCTGGCCTGCACAAAGCGGGCCAGCGCCTGGTCGGCTACACTCCGGACAGCCGACCAGATTTCCTCCTCATCTTCTACAGCCTTTTTCACCTGGAACACATCTGCAAACCGGAGTAAGGCAGATAATTCCAAATCATCCCGAAGCCCCAGCTCCGGCGCCGCACCCCGGAGCGCTTCCATATAGCTGCGCGCCAGTCCAAGATTGACCTCGACTTCTGCGTCCCGCCCTTCTGTCCGGAAAAGGGTGACGCCGGTTTCCAGCTTCCCCCGGGAAACCTTTTCCCCAATCAAGCCCTTCAGCCGCTCGTCCAAATAGCCGTAGGCCCGTGGTGTACGCGCGGAAAATTCAAAATAACGGTGGTTTACCGATTTGATCTCCACCTGGATCTCCCATTCCCCCACGGTCTGCTGGGCCCGGCCGTATCCTGTCATACTTTTCAGCATTTTTCCTCTCCCCATCCTGCCGTTTTTTTCAGTATACCATTTTACCAAGATATAGAGCTGATTTATTTACAATCTGGAAATAATATTCACTAAAAATTCATTATTTTAGCTTTTTAAGGCAAAAAAGGACCCGGAAACAAAAGTTTCCGGGTCCTTAAATAGGCCAAGGTGATTAAGCCTTTGCCAGTCTTTCTTTCAGACCTTCCAGCTGAGCAGCCAGTTCCTTCGGCAGCTTGTCGCCGAATTTTGCATAGAATTCCTCAATGCCAGCAGCTTCCTCTTTCCAGAGGTTGACATCTACATTCAGCAGGTTCTTAACGGTATCCACCGTGATATCCAGACCCTCGATGTTGATATCTTCCGGTTTCGGTTCGTAGCCGATTGCAGTTTCTACTGCGTCTGCTTTGCCTTCGCAGCGTGCGACGATCCACATCAGGACGCGCATATTATCACCGAAGCCCGGCCAGATGAAGTGGCCTTCATCATCGGTACGGAACCAGTTGACGTTGAAGATCTTCGGTGCTTTATCACCGAGTTTCTCGCCCATTTCCAGCCAGTGTGCAAAGTAGTCGCCCATATGATAGCCGCAGAAGGGCAGCATTGCCATCGGGTCACGGCGGACAACGCCAACTGCACCGGTAGCGGCTGCGGTGGTCTCCGAAGCCATGGTAGAGCCTACGAATACGCCATGCTTCCAGTCGAAGGACTGGTAAACCAGGGGAGCGGTTTTTGCACGACGGCCGCCGAATACCATTGCCGATACCGGAACACCAGCCGGGTTGTCAAACTCGGAGCTGATGCAGGGGCAGTTCTTCGCCGGAGCGGTGAAGCGGCTGTTCGGATGCGCGCCTTTCTCTGTGGAGGTTTTGCCATTCCAGGGCTGGTTGATCCAGTCGATGGCATTTTCCGGCGGGTTCTTGTCCAGACCCTCCCACCACACGGTGGTGTCATCCAGATTGTGTGCAACGTTGGTGAAGATGGTGTTCTTGCGGGTAGAAGCCAGCGCATTCGGGTTGGACTTCTGGTTGGTGCCCGGTGCAACGCCGAAGAAGCCGTTCTCCGGGTTGATTGCATAGAGTCTGCCGTCCGGACCCGGTTTCAGCCAAGCGATGTCATCGCCGACGGTCCAAACCTTATAGCCCTGTTTTGCATAAACTTCCGGCGGAACCAGCATAGCCAGGTTGGTTTTGCCGCAGGCAGAGGGGAACGCAGCGGTGATATAGGTGACTTCGCCCTGCGGGTTCTCGATGCCCAGGATGAGCATATGCTCTGCCATCCAGCCCTCGTTCTTGCCCTGATAGGAAGCGATCCGGAGCGCGAAGCACTTTTTGCCCAGCAGAACGTTGCCGCCGTAAGCGGAGTTGATGGAGTAAATGGTGTTATCCTCCGGGAAGTGGCAGATATAACGGCCTTCCGGGTCAACGTCAGCCTTAGAGTGCAGGCCGCGGACAAAGTCGTTGGAGGTTTCGCCCAGGTTTTCGAAAGCCTGTTTGCCCATACGGGTCATGATATCCATGTTCAGTACGACATAGATCGAGTCGGTCAGCTCAACGCCGACTTTTGCGAGCGGGGAACCGATCGGACCCATGGAATACGGGATCACGTACATGGTACGGCCTTTCATAACGCCGTCATACATCGCGTGCAGCTTTGCGTACATTTCTTTCGGGTCATACCAGTTGTTGGTCGGGCCTGCGTCCTCTTCTTTGCGGGAGCAGATGAATGTGCGCTGCTCAACGCGGGCAACGTCGTTCTGTTTGGTTCTGTGCAGCAGACATCCCGGAAGCTTCTCCTCATTGAGCGCTTCCATTTCGCCGGTGGAGAGCGCCTCGTCGCGCAGCGCTTTGAGCTGCTCTTCCGAGCCGTCGATCCAAACCACCTGATCCGGTTTGCAGAGTGCGATCATCTCGTCTACCCAGCTGAGTACATTTTTGTTGTTCGTCAACATAATTTTGCTCCTTCCACTAAGGGTCATTATTTTCCGTGCGGAAACCCGGCATCCGAATCCCCTGCAAGCGGAACTGCGAAGCCGGTTTCCCAAACTTCCTTCCATACAATTATAGAAAAAATTTGTCAAGAAGTCAAGGAATAAACCGGATTTAATATGACTAAATTGTTAATTCCTTAACAACCTTCTACAAGTTGATAGGATTGTGCCGATCGCGCAGGGGTTTATGGATTCCAGCGGGTTCTGCAAAGCTGCAAAATACTGGCAATCCCGCAGAGGCGAACCCTCTCGTCAAACAAAACTCAAACTTCTTGCTTCTCCCCAAAAATTATGCTATCCTGAAGTCAATCTACAGCCAATAGGAGGGTCCCTTATGACAAACCTTGAAATCCTAAACCAAATCCGTTCCGGCCTGATTGTATCCTGCCAGGCTCTGGAGGACGAACCGCTGCATTCTTCCTTTATTATGGGTAGAATGGCTCTGGCTGCATTCCAGGGCGGAGCCGTCGGGATCCGCGCCAATACCCCGGAGGATATTGCCGAAATCAAACGACAGGTTCCTCTGCCTGTCATCGGCATTGTCAAACGCGATTTCCCAGACTCCCCAGTACGGATCACCCCAACCCTGAAAGAAGTCCGCGCCTTGGTGGACTGCGGGGCGGAAATCATCGCCTCTGATGCAACCAGCCGGCTCCGGCCCGGCGGGGTTTCCCTGGATGAATTTTTCCAGGAAGCCCACCGGAAATTCCCGAACCAGCTCTTCATGGCGGACTGCGCAACCTTGGAAGAAGCCCGCCATGCCGAACAGCTGGGCTTCGACCTGGTTGGAACCACCCTCCGAGGGTATACGGCCGATACCGAAGGCATCGCTATCCCGGACTATCCCCTGCTGCGCCGGCTGGCCCAGGAATTAAGCTGCCCGGTCATTGCAGAAGGAGGGATCTGGTCGCCGGAACAGCTCCGTCAGGCCATGGATTGCGGCGTCCATGCCTGCGTAGTCGGTACCGCGATCACCCGCCCTCGCGAAATCACTCGCCGTTATGCCGACGCACTGCGATGAAAGGAAGATTCAAATGAAACAAATCCTCTACCTTCCGCTGGACGAACGCCCCTGCAATGCGGATTTTACCCCTATGCTGGCCGAAGGCACCGGTTTCGGGCTGATTTCCCCGCCTGCAAAGCTGCTGGGGAAAAAGAAACAGCCCGGTGATCCGGACGGGCTGTTCCGCTGGCTGGAGGAACACTCCGACGGTTGCTGCGGCGCTGTCCTGTCCTTGGACGCACTGGTCTATTCCTCCATCCTGGCCTCCCGGCTTCATCAGGAAGAGCTTCCCGTTCTCCAGGAGCGGCTCCTCCGACTGCGGGAATGGAAAAGCCGCCATCCGCAGCTCCGCCTGTTCGGGTTCAGCCTGATTATGCGCTGCCCCCGCTATTCCAGCTCTGATGAAGAACCGGATTACTACGCAGAGTGCGGCGCGGAAATCCATCGTCTGGGTGTGCTGACCCATAAGAAGGAACTGGGAATTCTAGAAGAAGATGGGGCCGCCGAGCTGAAAGCCCTGCAAACCCGGATCCCTCCGCAGGCGCTGGAGGATTATCTGGGACGCCGGCAAAAGAACCTCGCCGTCAACCGCCTTGCCATCGAACTGGCGGCAGAAGGGATACTGGACTTCCTGGTTATCCCGCAGGATGACTCCGCCCCTTATGGCTGGACAGCCCGGGATCAACGGGAGCTGCGCCGCCTGATCCGGGAGCAGGAGGTTTCGTTCCGGGTATTGATGTACCCGGACGCGGACGCTGTCGGCAACACGCTGGTTGCCCGGATGATCCTCCAGGAGCTTGGGGAACAGCCTCTCGTCTATGTCAAGCACGCTTCCTCCGGCGGCGCACAGGTAACGCCTCTCTATGAAGATCGGATGGTCGGGGAAAGCATCAAATACCAAATCTTGGCGGCAGGCGGGCTGATCGCAACCTCCGCTTCCGAAGCCGATATTCTGCTGATGGTCAACTCCCCCAGCGGAAACCCGCAGGAACACTGCCCGGGCCAGCCCCTCCCCCTGCGGATGGAATACGAAACCAACCGCACCCAGCTGGAGCAGGTGCTCTACGCGAAATATGCGCTGAAGCAGGGCAAAACAGTGGCCTTTGCAGATATTGCCTACGCAAACGGCGGGGATCCGGAGCTGTTCTCCCTTTTAAAGCAGGCGGGGCTGCTGTGGAAGCTGGGCGGATACGCCGGGTGGAACACCTCCTCCAATACCTTGGGGACTGCCATCCCAATGGCAATGCTCCGCCACTGTTGCGGCCCGCGGAAAGAGCATTTGGATTTCCTGGCGCTGCGCTATCTGGAGGACGTCGGCTATATGGCGGAAGTCCGGGGCGCGGTCTGCCGGGAAGAGCTGGAAAAGCACGGCTGGAATTACTTTGAAGTGGACGGAGCAGATGGGGAAGCTGCCCGCATTGTCCGGGACCGGCTGGAGGCATTCGCGGAACGGGAACTTCCCTTCCCCGGGCATCGGATCCAGATCACCGAGTGCCGTCTGCCCTGGAACCGGATGTTCGAAATCGGGCTGAAGGTTTCGGTCATCTCAGAGGAGGACTGATCCCATGATCCTCAGCGTAAGCCGGCGGACAGATATCCCCGCCTGCTATGCAGAATGGTTTTTCAACCGGGTTCGGGAGGGGTTTGCCCTGGTGCGGAACCCGCGAAATTTCCATCAGGTCAGCCGGATCCGTCTGGAGCCGTCGGTGGTGGATGGGATCGTCTTTTGGACGAAAAACCCGATCCCTATGCTGAACCGGCTGGAGGAGCTGTCGGAATATACCTATTATTTCCAGTTTACCTGACCCCCTATGGCCGGGAGCTGGAGCCCGGCCTATCGGATACGCCCAGCGTCCTGATCCCGGCCTTCCAGCAGCTTTCCAGGCAAATCGGCGCAGACCGGGTCATCTGGCGGTATGACCCGGTCTTGCTCAGCAGGCGGTACACAACGGAATATCATCTCCGGGCGTTCCGGAAAATCGCAGAGGAGCTGCACCCCTATACCCGGCGGGTAACGATCAGCTGGATCGACCTGGAGTACCGGGGCGTTCAAAGCCATCTTCAGGCATTGGATCTGGTGGACTTCCCGCCGGATGTCAGGATGGAGCTAGCCTTTCAGCTGGCGGAAACCGCCCGCAGCTGCGGCCTGCAAATCGACGCCTGCGCCGAATCGTCCGAGCTTAGGCAATGCGGAATTAAGCCCGTGCGCTGCATCGACACTGGGCTTCTGGAAAAGCTCCTGGACTGCCGCCTGGAGCTCAAGAAAGACACCCATCAACGATCGGGCTGCGGCTGTGTGGAAAGTGTTGATCTTGGGTTCTACAATACCTGCCAAAATGGCTGCCGCTATTGCTACGCCAACTACAACAGCCGGCTGACCGAACAGAATGCCGCGGCTCATGATACCTTCTCCCCTCTTTTATCCGGAATCCTGAGCCAGAAGGATCAGGTTCGGGAACGCACCGTTTCTTCCTGCCACCATTCCCTTCTGAAACTTTCTTTCTGAAACCGAAAATAGCCGTTGACATCCCTCCGGCAATCCCCTATAATCAAACCAGAAAAACCCAAAAATTAAGTACATCCGATCAAAAAAAGGAGAAGCGAAAAGCAGCCAAAAAATAATCAGAAACAAACCGAAGACCGGGTCGGGACAATGCCCAACCGCAACTACTACATCCCCTCCAACCCCAGCCGGAGAACCGATTCCAAATACGGCAACAGCCGGGTGCTGATGCTGAACGGGAATTGGGATTTTCACTATTTCAGCCGGGTTTCCGACCTGACTTTCACTCCGGAATCCTACGACATCCTGCCGGTTCCCTCCAACTGGCAGATGCACGGGTACGGCGGCCATCAGTACACCAACGTCAATTACCCGATCCCCTTCAACCCGCCTTATGTCCCTAAAGACAA
>CANSRB010000035.1 GCA_947649285.1 uncultured Clostridia bacterium | reverse complement strand
AGTGAACCTTTTGCATAGCATTTTCTATTTTTCCGTTTACCTGGCGTAAGTCATAAGTTTTGTAATGTTTCCTTATGGGCTACTGCCATTAGGCAACGCGCCTATTTTGATCGGCGTATTTTTCCTGGGCGGTTTGCAGATGTTTTTTTATTGGGCTACTTGGAGAATATATCATGAGTATGAACACTAGGGTGATCAACAGGCCGCTGGTCATTGAAGAAGAACGGATCAATTGTTAGCCCCGACAGGTTTGGAAATCATTCCGTGTTCCCGATTGCGGCACCGGGCCTTTTGAAAAGCCTTCTTGAAATCAGCCGTCGTTTTTCCGCTTTCCCTGTTGATTTGCGTACTCCCATCCGGTATAATGAAAGCGGATCAACGGCCTGCGCTCCCGTTTTTGGCGCGGCGTTACAGAAAGGATGACGACGAATGGAAACCATAACCCGGCAGGACCGGGAGATTCTCCGGAACCTGGCCCGCAAGCAGCTGGAATACGCTCATTCCTCCAGGAATGCCGTCCTCTTAAGGCAGTGGGAGGCTTTAGCCCAGGGCCGGCGGGAATCCCCTACGGTCCGCCTGCTTTTTTCCAACTTTACTCATGAAGTCATCACTCCGCGGATGCAGTGTACGGGTGAAGCCGCCCGGAAAATCGAATACACCCTCCTGAATACGCTGGTGGGCCGGGAGCTTTTCGACGATGATACTCCTATTTCTCCAACCTATGATATTTCCTGGCATACCTGGGTTTCCCCCTTCGGTATGGCGGCGAAAATTACCCGCGCCCAAGCCGGGAACGGGTATCATGTGGAACCGGTCATAGAGGACCTAGAGGAAGGTTTCGATAAGCTGAAGGGCGGAAGCTTTGGTTTGGACCGGGAAGGTACCCGTAAGACGATGGACTTGGTGCAGAGTGTTTTGGGAGATATCCTGCCGGTAAGGATGGTCCAGAATGCCCTCTGCGGAGCGATTACGAACCCCTTAGTTCATCTGATGGGGATGGAAGCCTACTACTGCTCCATGTACGATTATCCGGAGCTGCTTCACCAGGCAATGGATATGGCGACGAAGGTTTATGAGGACTACTACGACTTTCTGGAAAAGGAGAGCGTCCTTCTGCCGACCTGTGGCATCAGTCCCCTGCCCCAGGAAAGCTTTGCTTTCAATCAGGAACTTCCGGCGGAAAATGTCACGAAGACAACCCAATGCTGGGGATTTCTGGAGTCTCAGGAAACCACGGCCGTTTCCCCTGAAACCTATGGGGAATTTGTCTATCCGTATCAGGACCGGCTGGTCAAGCGTTTTGGCCTGCTTTCTTACGGCTGCTGTGAACGGGTGGACGCGATCTGGCCGGACTACCTGTCCAAATGGTCGAACCTGCGGAAGCTGTCGGTTTCCCCCTTCAACAACGAGCCCCAGGTCGGCGAATATCTGCGGGGAAGCAGCGTAGTTTATTACAGCAAGCCCCGTGCGGAATTCGTCACCAATCCCGGCCCGATGGACGAGGATGCTCTGCGGGAATATTTCAAGGGTGTTTGCCAGGCTGCCAGCGGGTGCCTTTTTGAGATCGCCCAGCGGGAGGTCGGCACGATTTTCGGCGATTTCAGCCGCGGGCGCCGCTATGTAGAAATCGCGCGGGAATGCGTGGCGGAGTATTGGCGGCCTTGATGTTATGCGCTTGGCCGAATCATCGGAAATTTCAAAACGCAGACTGCCTGCAAAAACAGGCGGTCTGCGTTTCGCTGTCTGTCCCCAGGAAAGGAAGTGTCCAAAATAAGGATTTCAGGGGGAAGAGACGCCGTATTCCGCCGGCCGTGATTCGAATGCGGGACGCGGGACTCCCCGTTCCGCGCCCCCCCTTTCTTTGAGTGCTCAAAGAAAAGGGGGGAAAGAAAATCGCTCAGGGTGGGATCCCCCGGGAACCCGCCAGGAAAAGAGAGGTTGTTTTTTTGGCCGGATATGTTATACTATTTCTTGATAAAACGATGCGGTCGTATTATTGGGCCGCAGAATGCGGTCCGGCGGCATTTTACGCCGCGATAAAAAGAGTTTAATAAAATAATTATACTAAAATCAACACATTGAAAAACGCCGTTTGCCTTGAGCTGCATCAAACACCACAGGATATGGGATTTGCAGCCGGAAGGAGGGGAGACGTATGGCGGATCATATTACCCAGTCCCGCGAGGATTACTTGGAAACTATTTATGATTTAATGAAAGAGGGGGAAAGCGTCCGATCGGTTGATGTGGCCAACGCACTGGGATTTTCCCGGGCCAGCGTCAGCCGAGCCATCGGTTTGCTCAAGCGGGATGGCTATATCGAGCAGGAACGCTATGGGCAGATTACCTTGACAGAGGCTGGAAAAAAACAGGCACAGTCGGTGCGCCGCCGGCATGATCTGCTGAAATATTTTCTGCTGCATATTGTCGAGGTGGACGAAAAAACAGCCGAAGAGGACGCCTGCAAAATGGAGCATATTGTCAGCCCGCAAACGCTGGCGCGCATGGCGGAAATTTCGGAGGATCATCTGGAACGGTTTCATACGAAACCCCGCTGAAACCATAAGCACGGAGGATTCCGGCGCAAATTTATCATGAAATGAGGTTTTCTTTTGAAGCTATTGGCCATTGACGGCAACAGCCTGCTGAACCGCGCCTTCTTTGGAGTGCGGCTTTTAACCGCCCGGGACGGGACTTATACCAACGCCATCTTTGGCTTTTTGAATATCCTGCTCAAGCTGGAGCGGGAGTATCAGCCGGACGGGGTGGCCGTGGCGTTCGACGTTTCCCGCAAAACCTTCCGGCACGAACAGTATGAGGCCTACAAAGCGAACCGCAAGGGGATGCCGGAAGAACTGGCTGTACAGCTGCCGCTGATCAAAGAGATCCTGTCCGCGTTAGGGTATCCAATCCTGACCTGTGAGGGCTTCGAGGGAGATGATATCCTCGGGACGATTTCCCGCCGGTGCATGGCTCGCGGGGATACCTGCGTGATTGCTTCGGGGGATCGGGACATCCTCCAGCTGGTGACTGAGCAGGTTTCGGTTTCGCTGGCTAAAACCAAGGAAGACCTGCTGTATACGCCGGAAACCTTTCGGGCGGAATACGGCTTCGATGCGATCCACATTGTGGATATGAAAGCCCTGATGGGGGATTCTTCGGATAATATTCCGGGAGTGAAAGGGATTGGGGAAAAAACGGCGCGGTCGCTGATTCAGAGCTGCGGCGATATTGAAACCATCTATGCGGGGCTGGAAAGCCTGGAAGTGACTCCCCGGGTCAAAAAGCTGCTGGCGGAGGGAAAGGAACAGGCCGAGCTTTCCAAACAGCTGGCCACGATTGTTCTGGACGCCCCTCTGGCAGAGCCTGAAGCCGGCTATATCCGGGGACCGGTGGATGAACCGACGCTGACGGCCCTGCTGAAACGGCTGGATTTATTCAGCTTTTTTGAAAAATTCGGGTTGGATCCAACCGGGATATCCGGACAGGATGTGGCTCCGGCTTCCCAGGAAAAACGGCGCTGCGAAATTGCCGCCGGGAATGTGCTGGAGCAATGGAAAAGCGCTCTGGAGGGGGCAAAGGAGGTTTTTCTGCTGCTGGGCGGAGAAACTCTCCAGCTTCAGGCGGAGGGGCGGATCTACGCGATCCCGCCCTTCGATCAGGAGGCCGCGCTGCGCAGCTTGTTTCAATCCGGCGTACCCATTTATACCTTTATGGCAAAGCCACTCTACAAGCTGGGCTGGGAAATGGGGTTCGGCGATCTGCCGATCGTATTTGATGCGGAATTAGCGGCCTATCTGCTGAATGCCAGCTCGAAAGGATATTCCCTGGCCGGGCTCTGCGCGCACTATCTTCCCAAGATCCGCTATGAGGTGGAGGAAGCCTATCAGGAAATCGCTGCTTTCCCCGCACTCTGCCAACGGCTTTCGGAGGAGATGGAGGCGCAGGGGATGGGCCGGCTCTACCGGGAGATTGAGCTCCCGCTCTGTCCGGTACTGGCGGATATGGAGGTTTTAGGGTTTGCAATAGACCGCGGCGGCGTGACCCGTTTCGGGGAAGAGCTGGATCGGGAAACCAAGTTGGTACGGGAGCAGATTTTCCGTCTGGCCGGGCAGGAGTTCAATATCAATTCCACCCGGGAATTAGGGAAGATTCTGTTTGACCAATTGAAGCTTCCGGCTAAGAAAAAAACGAAAACGGGCTATTCCACCAGCGCCGAGGTGTTGGAAGGGCTGATGGAAAAGCATGAAATCATCCCGCTGATCCTGGAATACCGGAAGCTGACCAAGCTGTCCTCCACCTATGTGACAGGTCTGCTGAAGGTAATGGCCGAGGACGGCCGGGTGCATTCCACTTTTAACCAGACCGAAACCCGGACCGGCCGGATCAGCTCTGTAGAACCCAATGTCCAGAATATTCCGGTACGGACCCGGCTGGGGGCGGAGATGCGGCGATTCTTTGTCGCGAAAGAGGGGTATACCCTGGTGGACGCGGACTATTCCCAGATTGAACTGCGGATTTTGGCCCATATTGCCCAAGATCAGCAGATGATCCGGGCTTTCCGGGAAAATGCCGATATCCACGCCATCACGGCTTCCCAGGTGTTCGGCTGCCCGCTGGAGAGCCTGCCTGCCGAGCTCCGGAGCCGGGCGAAAGCCATCAATTTCGGGATTGTATACGGGATCGGCGCTTTTTCCCTGTCCAAGCAGATCCATGTTTCGATCGCGGAGGCCAAAGCATATATTGACGCCTATCTCCGGACCTACAGCGGGGTAGCCCGGTATCAGAAGCAGGCAGTGGAGCAGGCGCGGGAGGACGGCTATGCGGTAACGATCTATGGCCGTCGGCGGGAGCTTGCGGATATCCATTCGAAAAACAAGCAGGTTCAAGCATTTGCTGAGCGGGTAGCGCTGAATATGCCAGTGCAGGGAACCGCAGCGGATATTATCAAGCTGGCTATGATTCGGGTTCGGGACCGGATCCGGCGGGAAGGACTGGACGCGCGGCTGATCCTTCAGGTTCATGACGAATTGATCGTTGAAGCGAGAGAGGAGATCGCCCCGCAGGTGGAGGTCTTGCTGCGGGAAGAAATGGAACGGGCTGCTTCCTTGGAGGTACCGCTTGAAACGGATGTGCATACCGGGATGAACTGGTATCTGGCAAAGGGCTGACCGAACAGAGAAAGAGGGGAATGGCAATGAAAAAGGTTTTAGCAGTCTGTGCGGCGAATGTCTGCCGCAGTCCGATGGCCGAGGGGATCCTGCGGCGTTTGCTGGAGAAAAGGGGGATTCCGGATGTCCAGGTAGCGAGCATGGGCCTTTCCGTTTTGGAGGAAGGCGGCGGAGCCAGCGTTTATGCGGTGGAAGCGCTGGATGAAATCGGGATTGATATTTCGGGGCATCGTTCCCGCAAAGCTATTGCGGAAGAGCTGCTGGAGGCGGATCGGATTTATGTGATGACCGATCAGCATAAGGATGTGATTCTGGATGCACTGCCGGAACTGGAACCGCGGGTCCGGGTGCTGGAAATCCCGGACCCGTTCCATCAGGGGATGGAGGCTTATCGTTCCTGCCGGGATGCTATGCTGGACTACTTCGAGCGGGAACTGGATTCTTTCCTGGAAGGGGACGAGTCCTGAATGGGGAGCTGGGAGATTGGCCCGCTTCGCCCGGAGGATGCCGAAGAGGCGGCGGCATTGAGCCGGCGCTGCTTTTCCCAGCCCTGGTCGGCGGAAAGCTTTCGGGCGGATGCGGCCCATCCCCGGAGTATTGGCCTGTCCGCTCGGCTGGATGGGCAGCTGATCGGGTTTGTGGCGGCATCCTATGTGCTGGACGAGGGAAGCGTCAGCCTGATTGGGATAGAGCCTGGATTCCGGCGGAAAGGGGTCGCCCAGGCGTTGATGGAGCGTCTGTTAGCGATTGCCTGGGAGAAGGGACTGTCTTTTGTTACGCTGGAGGTACGGGTGTCGAACTCCCCGGCGGCGGGGCTTTACCGCAAGCTGGGCTTTCAGGAAGCTGGGATCCGGAAGGGGTTCTATGAAAAACCCAAGGAGGACGGGCTTCTCCTGACCTGCTTCCGTCCGGGTCTGGATTTGGAAAGAAAGGAACCATCTTTATGAAAATACTAGCGATTGAATCCTCTTGTGATGAAACCGCGGCGGCGGTGGTCGAGGACGGCGTGCGGGTCTGCTCCAATGTGGTCGCCACCCAGATTGCCGAGCACCGTCTATATGGGGGCGTGGTACCGGAGATTGCCTCCCGGCGTCACTGTGAAAGCATTGCCGCGGTGACGGAGGAAGCGCTGGAGCAGGCTGGCGTGGCCCTTCCGGAATTGGATGCACTGGCAGTGACCTATGCGCCTGGGCTGATCGGGGCGCTGCTGGTGGGAGTGAATTTTGCCAAAGGGCTGAGCCTGGCCAGCGGGAAGCCGCTGATCCCGGTACATCATATCCGGGCGCATATCGCGGCCAATTATCTGGCCCATCCGGATTTGAAGCCTCCCTTTCTCTGTCTGGTGGTGTCGGGCGGGCACAGCCATCTGATTGAAGTGAAGGATTATACGGAATTCCGGATCATCGGCCGGACCCGGGACGATGCGGCTGGGGAAGCCTATGACAAGGCAGCCCGCGCGATGGGATACCCTTATCCAGGCGGGGTGGCGGTAGACCAGGCCGCTGGGAGGGGCAGTCCGACCTATCGTCTGCCCCGGCCTCAGGTGGAGGGGAGCAGCTTCGATTTCAGCTTTTCCGGCTTAAAGACGGCGGTGCTCAACCTGCTGAATCAGGCGGCCCAGAAGGGGGAGAAGGTCCGGAAGGAGGATCTCTGTGCCAGCTTCCAGCTTGCTGTTTGCGATATCCTGGCGGACCGGTTGATGCGCGCGGCGGAATCAACCGAGTATTGTCAGATTGTGCTGGCGGGCGGGGTGTCCGCCAATTCGGGGATCCGGGCGCGGATGGAGTCCGAATGCCGGGAGCGGGGGCTTCAGCTTTTTGTTCCGCCGCTCTGCTATTGCGGCGATAATGCGGCTATGGTGGGGAGCCAGGCCTATTTTGAGGCGCAGGGGGGCCGGTTCGCTGGACTGGACCTGAATGCGGCGGCTTCAATGCCGGTGGATCAGGCGTATTTTTGACAGGGGTGCGGCTGTTTTTTTTAGGAGGAGGCAGTCCCCAGACCCCCGGACGCTTTTACCTCAGGTTTGCCTTGCGTTAAATCGTAAGGAGCGATTCGCTTTCATCCGGCAGTTCATGTAAAACCGCCCAGAAAAATTAGTTCAATACTAGACCTGCCTTCTGTGATGCCTAGAAGCAGAGTCTTCTACTGTCTGCAACCCGGTCGCCTACGCTGATCGGGGATCCAAGGGGACTCCCTTGGCGCATTTCTTTCCCCCATTTCTTTGGGTGTCCAAAGAAATGGGGCGGGGCGTGGGGCGCGGAGCCCCACAAATCAGCACGGATGCGGGTGCGGTGAAAGAAAATAAAATGAATCTTGCGTTTTGAAGCGGGATCAGGTATAATAGTTTCCAGTCAAACCAATTTTCCAAGAAGGAGGAAAATCGTGATGGAACGAATTGAAATTAAAAAGCTGTATGCGGCTCCGGCCGAGTATACAGGGCAATCAGTCACCGTCTGCGGTTGGGTTAAAACCATCCGGGATTCAAAATCGCTGGGGTTTATCGAGCTGAATGACGGAAGCTGTTTTAAAAACCTGCAAATTGTCTTTGAGGATGGGAAAATCAATAACTTCAAAGATGTCACCAAATATAATGTCGGCGCGGCAGTCATCGTAAAAGGACAGGTTGTCCTGACCCCGGAAATGAAGCAGCCTTTTGAAATTCATGCGGAAGAAATCCTGTTGGAAGGGGCTTCTTCTCCGGATTTTCCCCTTCAGAAAAAGCGGCATACGCTGGAATACTTGCGGGGGATCGCGCATCTGCGTCCCCGGACGAATACCCTGGCAGCCGTGTTCCGGGTCCGGAGCGTAGCGGCGTTTGCCCTGCACCGGTTCTTTAATGAAAACGGCTTTGTTTATGTCCATTCCCCGATCATCACCGCGAGTGACGCGGAGGGCGCAGGGGAAATGTTCAGGGTCACCACTCTCGACCCTGAAAACCCGCCCCGCAAGGAGGATGGAAGTATTGATTTTTCCCAGGATTTCTTTGGGAAACCCGTCAATCTGACCGTAACCGGGCAGCTGGAAGCGGAATGTATGGCGATGTCTTTCGGGAAGGTGTATACCTTTGGCCCAACCTTCCGGGCGGAAAAGTCCAACACGACCCGCCATGCGGCAGAATTCTGGATGCTGGAGCCGGAAATGGCTTTTGCCGATCTGAACGATGATATGGATTTGCAGGAAGCCATGTTCAAGTATGTCTTTTCCTATGTGCTGGAGCACTGCCCGGACGAGATGCAGTTCTTCAACAATTTTTACGATAAAGGCCTGATTGAGCGGCTGAACAACATTATCCAATCTGGTTTTGCGCGGATTACCTATACCGAAGCTATTGAAATTTTGCAAAAGAACAAGGATCAATTCCAGTTTCCGGTGGATTGGGGTTCGGATATCCAGACCGAGCACGAGCGCTATCTGGCGGAAACGGTGTTCCAGCGCCCGGTTTTTGTCACAGATTACCCGAAGGAGATCAAGGCGTTCTATATGCGGCAGAACGACGACGGCAAAACCGTCGCTGCGGTAGATCTGCTGGTTCCGGGAGTGGGAGAGATCACCGGCGGCAGTCAGCGTGAGGAGCGCCTGGAACTGCTGGAGGCCCGGATCCACGAGCTGGGCCTGAATCCAGAGGATTACAGCTGGTACATGGATCTGGGGCGGTACGGCAGTACGCGGCACGCCGGGTTCGGCTTGGGCTTTGAGCGTCTGATTATGTATATCACCGGGATCAGCAATATCCGGGATGTCCTGCCCTTCCCGCGGACCGTGGGCAGCGCGGAATATTGATTCGGAGCTATTAGAGTAGAGGAAAGCCATGTGGAAAATCCCGCATGGCTTTCGTTTTTTGTAAAAAAACAGTTTACTTCCGTACTTCTATATGTTAAAATGTAAAAGCAATACTGCGGCCTGACTTCAAGGGCCGGGGAGGATTATTTTCCAGAAAGGGAAGATTTGCCTGCTATCAGGCGCAATCGAGGTATGGACATGAACAACAAGCTGAAGGAGAAAAATTTCGATTTTTTAATTGACGCTATCCTGGCGTTGCAAACCCGGGAAGAATGTACCGCTTTTTTTGAGGATTTATGTACGATTCCGGAACTGAAGGCCATGTCGCAGCGGCTCCAGGTGGCGCGGATGCTGAGTGAAAACCGGGTTTACAGTGACATTGTCAGTGAAACCGGTGCTTCTACCGCGACAATTTCCCGTGTGAACCGTTCGCTGATTTACGGGAATGACGGCTATTCGGTGATTTTCAAAAGGCTGAGTGAGCATGAATAGTTATCAATCCTTTGCGTTTTATTATGATAAGTTGACAGCGAATATTCCCTATGGCCAGCGTGGGGAATATTTTCATACGATTTTGCAGCAGAACGGCGTCCCTGAGGGCGGGGTCGTGCTGGATCTGGCCTGTGGTACCGGAAGCCTGACCGAGGTACTGGCCCGGCTGGGTTATGACATGATCGGCGTGGACATTTCCCCTGAAATGCTGATGGAAGCCATGGATAAAAAGTATGACTCCGGGCTGGATATCCTCTATCTCCAGCAGGAAATGCAGGAGCTGGATCTCTATGGGCGGGTTGATGCCTGCGTCTGCGCGTTGGACAGCGTCAACCATGTGACAGACCCCGTCCAGGCGGCCCGGATATTCGAGCGGGTCGGGCTTTTCCTGGAGCCGGGCGGGATCTTCGTGTTCGATGTGAATTCCCTCTATAAGCATCAGCAGGTTTTATCCGGGCAGACCTTTGTCTACGATCTGGACGAGGTGTTCTGCGTATGGCAGAATTCCCCCTGCGAGGATAACCAAATCGAGATTACGCTGGATCTTTTTGAGGCGGATGAGGATGGGGAGCACTACCGCCGGGAAACCGAGGAATTCGCTGAGCGGGCCTATACCCACGAAGAAATCCTTTCCTTCCTGAAGGGCGGGCAGATGGAATTGGTGGCCTGCTATGGGGATGATACCTTGGAGCCGCCCAGGGAAAAAACAGAGCGGCTGATTTATGTAGCAAAGTCGGTCAAGCGGAGATAAGGAAGAGCATTTTTGGGGGGATTCTTATAGAACCAACGAATAAACAGCCGCTGTTTATTGTTACAGGTGCTTCTGGTGTGGGGAAATCCACGCTTTGCTATGAACTTTTCCTCCGGGAGGAAGAATATATCGTCATGGAAAGCGATTTGCTGTGGGACGAGATGTATAATACACCGGAGGACGATTACTGCGGTTACCGCCGGTTATGGATGCGGCTTTGCGCAAATATTTCGCAGATTGGGAAACCGGTTGTCTTATGTGGATGCGGGATTCCAAAGCAGTTTGAAAGCCGGCCGGAGAGGGAATGGTTTCAGCAGATTCACTATCTTGCGGCGGTATGCCGGGAGGACGTCCTGGAACGCCGTATGCGGGAGGGGCGCGGGATCACGGATGAAGGCTGGATCCAAAGCTCTCTGGAGTTTAACCGGTGGCTGAGTCAGAATGCCGCCCAGACGTCGCCGGGCATTACACTGCTTGACACCTCTGAACTGACGCCGCAGCAAGCGGCTCGGGCCGCACATGACTGGATTATCAGCCATATGGGGAATGAGTAAGCGGGATAAAATTAATAAGAAGGAGAACAGGATGGGAAAATTAGTGCGGATGATTTCTAAGGACGGCTCTGTCATGGCCTGCGCCTTGGATTCCACCGATATTGCGGCGGAGATTGAACGGCTTCATCAGACTTCTGCGGTCGTGACGGCTGCGCTCGGACGATTGGCGACCGCCGGGGCAATGATGGGCTATAATCTCAAGCATCCGGAAGATTCGCTGACCCTGCGGATCAAAGCGGATGGCCCGGCTGGTACGCTGACCGTTGTGGCGGATGGGAAAGGGACCGTCAAGGCCTGCGTGGATCAGCCGGTGGTGGAAATCCCGCTGAACGCGGCAGGCAAGCTGGATGTACGGGGGGCTGTCGGGGGCGATGGCACGCTTTGCGTCATCAAGGATCTGGGGCTGAAAGAGCCCTATGTGGGGCAGGTCCCGCTGGTATCCGGGGAGATCGCCGAGGACATCACCAGCTATTATGCAGTCAGCGAGCAGATCCCGACGGTTTGCGGGCTGGGCGTGCTGGTTGACCCGGATTTGAGCGTCCGGGCAGCAGGAGGATACCTAGTGCAGCTGCTGCCCTTTGCAGACGAGGCTTGCATTGATGTGCTGGAAAAGAACCTTCAGGGGCTTCCCCCGGTGTCCGCGATGATTGACGGGGGTACCCAGCCGCAGGAGATCTGTGAGCGGCTGCTGGCCGGGCTGAACCCGAACCTGCTGGAGGATCCGGCGGAGGTTGGATATCATTGTGACTGCAGTGCCGAACGTTCGGCTAAGGTTGTAGGGAGCTTGGCAGTGGGGGAACTTCAGGCGATGATTGAAGAGGATGGGGGCTGTGAAATCTGCTGCCACTTCTGCGGGGAAAAATATCAATTTTCGGCGGAGGAACTTCGGCAGATGATCGAGGCCAAACGGAAAAAGACTTGAACTCCGGTCTTGTTCCATGGGATTGGGGGCTTGAAAAAAATTTGATTTTTTTCAAAAAAAGTCCTTGACTTTTTCCGGATTCTGGTGTAAACTGATATTCGTCGCTGAGAGATATACTCCTTCAAGCGGCGAAGGAATGGGGGCATAGCTCAGCTGGGAGAGCATCTGCCTTACAAGCAGAGGGTCATAGGTTCGAACCCTATTGTCCCCACCATGAATAACAAATCAATTGGTGAATGAGCCTCTGTAGCTCAGTCGGTAGAGCAGAGGACTGAAAATCCTCGTGTCGTTGGTTCGATTCCGACCGGAGGCACCAATTCATGCGGATGTAGCTCATTTGGTAGAGCGCCACCTTGCCAAGGTGGAGGTAGCGGGTTCGAGACCCGTCATCCGCTCCAAAAAAGCGGCTGACTGAAGTGCTCAGTCGTTTTTCTATCCAGGTATTAAATAATCGGCGCTATAGCCAAGTGGTAAGGCAGAGGACTGCAACTCCTTCACCCCCAGTTCAAATCTGGGTGGCGCCTCCAAAAACTCCGCTGCGGATCTTTTACGCAGCGGAGTTTTTCTATTTGAAACATTTCTGCTGATGGAGAGGATGAAATCATGAAAACAGATTGGAAAAAGCTGCTGCCTTATGCAGCGGTAACGCTTGCAGTCTTTTATCTTTTGCCGCTGCTGATCCGGGATACCGGGAGCGGGATGGTTATCCTGATGGTTGCCGCGCCGCTGGCCTGCCTGGTATGTGGGCTGCTCTGCGGGTTCTTGCATCAGGATCGCTGGCTCTATCCGACGTTCACCCTGGTTTCTTTTTTCCCGGTGGTTTTTCTTTATCTGAACCAGACGGCGCTCCCATATTGCCTGATTTATGCTTGTGTATCCATGATCGGTGTCACGGCAGGGCGTATTTTAGCCCGCTGGATGAATCGGCGGCGGTAAGACTTAGGCGCACTAGCCCTGCTTACCTGCATCCGTGCTGATTTGTGGGACTGTGCGCCCCATACCCTGTCGCGGCAGAACGGCATTTCGATGCAAAGCCCATGCCGCTCCTTTCGGGGACAAGACCCCGCATCGGGCACCTCCTTTTCTTTGATCACTCAAAGAAAAGGAGGGAAAAGAAAACCGCTGGGGGAGGGACCTCCGGACACTTTTACTCCAGGCAACCTAAATGCAGAATTGCCCCCTGCAAACCTTCCAGGGTTCCATCCTAAAGGGAGTGCTGTCTATTTTACAGTTTGTGCTTCGATGGACTGGCCTATACGCGCGACGGCTCCCAGGCTGGTTTTCTGTGATGCCCTAGAAGCAGGGACTCCTATGGCCTGCAATCCGGTCGCCTACGCTGACGGGGATCCAAGGGGACTCCCTTGGCGCATTTCTTTCCCCCATATCTTTGGACACCCAAAGATATGGGGCGGGGTGTGGGGCGCGGAGCCCCACAATCGATAGGGTGCGGGACCCCACAAATCGGTAACACACTGGCCTGCGGCAATCCCTCCAAAAAACGGTCCGCGCCCAATGCCCGGAGATTTCCTCTTGTATTTTCGGTGGGATTTCGATACAATGGAACCAAGCTCCCACGGAACAGGGGGAGCAATTTGGCTAATTTAGATGGAAGTGTTAGTAATACGGGAGAATATTCTGAGCAAAATTGAAATTTTGCAATAAAAAGGCTAAATTCCTGCAATTTTTACAAAAAAAGGCTACAATTTAAATTGATGCTGTGATAAAATAAAAAGGCGGTGCTGTAATTCATGGTTTTTAAACGGATTTCCATTTTGACAGGGCATTACGGGAGCGGGAAGACCAATCTGGCTGTTAATTTCGCGCTGGATCTGGCCGGCCAAGAGAAACCGGTTACACTGGTGGATCTGGATATCGTCAACCCGTATTTCCGCAGCGCGGATTTCCGTGAGCTGCTGGAAAGCCGCGGGGTGAGGGTAATCGCCCCCCATTATGCCAATACCAATTTGGATATCCCGGCGCTGCCGGCGGAGATCCAGTCGGTTTTTCATCAAACTGACCGGATGGTGATCCTGGATGTGGGTGGCGACGATGCCGGCGCGATTGCACTGGGTCAGTTTGCCCCTCAGATCAGGCAGGAGGATTACGACCTGTTCTATGTAGTAAACGAGCGCCGCTACCTGACCCGGGATGTGGAATCCGCCCTGGAGGTGCTTCGGGAAATTGAAGCCTGCTCCCGCTTAAAAGCAACTGCCCTGATTAACAATACCAACTTGGGGGAAGAAACAACCCCGGAGCTGGTCGTTTCTTCACAGGGATTTGCCGAAGAAGCCGCCCGCAAAGCGGGGATCCCGTTGGCGCTGACAGCGGCAAAGCGGGAACTGGCAGTTCCGGATGCCTATCCGGTAGAGATCTATGTCCGGACGGCATGGGCTTAAATGAGTTGAATAAAGACCGGGTTTTCCCGGGATAGGAGGAACGATATGGCATTAGTAATCGATGTGGAACGCTGCAAGGGCTGTGGGATGTGCGCGGCGGCCTGCCCGAAAAAAATCCTAGCCCCCGATGCAGAAAAACTGAACCGGAAGGGTTATAACCCGATGGTTCTGCAAAAACCGGAGGAATGTATCCGCTGTGCAATGTGCGCAACTATGTGTCCGGATGTCTGCATCACCATCAGCGAGGATTAAAGTTTGAACAGAAAGGAACTGCTTCCCCTGTTGGGGGCAGAAGGGTCATGAAAATGGGACAAAAATTTTTGATGAAGGGGAATGAAGCCATTGCCGAAGCGGCGATCCGCAATGGCTGTATGCACTTTTTCGGCTATCCGATTACCCCGCAGACAGAGGTTTCCGCTTATATGTCCAAGGTAATGCCGAAAATCGGCGGCACCTTTTTACAGGCGGAATCTGAAATTGCGGCGATCAATATGGTGCTGGGCGCAGCTTCCTGCGGCGTCCGCGCGATGACGTCCTCATCCTCGCCGGGTATCAGCCTGAAAAGCGAGGGGATTTCTTATATCGCGGGTTCGGATGTCCCCTGTGTGATTCTCAACGTCATGCGGGGCGGTCCGGGTTTGGGCGGGATCCAGCCCTCTCAGGCGGACTACTGGCAGGCGACAAAGGCCCTGGGCCACGGGGACTTCCAGCTGATTGTCCTGGCGCCGGCGACGGTGCAGGAGATCGTGGATTTGATGGGTACCGCCTTCGACCTGGCGGATCAATACCGGATGCCGGCGCTGATTTTGGCGGACGGGATGCTGGGCCAGATGATGGAGCCGGTGGAATTCCCTGAGAAGAAAGAAGCGCCCGCTGAGACAAAGGATTATGCAACCACCGGTACCCAGGGGAAACGCAAACCGAATATCATCAATTCCCTCTACCTTCAGGCGCCGGTACTGGAGCAGACGATCCGGGATCGGTTTGCCCGGTATGAGCAGGTCAAACAGAATGAGGTGCGGGTGGAAGAATATGCCTGCGATGATGCG
>CANSRB010000034.1 GCA_947649285.1 uncultured Clostridia bacterium | reverse complement strand
TCTCCGGGACAGGATTCTCTTTATAGGCTGGGCAAATGGAAGCTATATACTGCTACATCAATTCATGAAAAAAACACAGAAAACACCCGCAAGGGAAATCGAAAAGGCAAAGCGCGAGCTTGCAGACTTGATAGAAAGGGGCGTAAAATATGAATAACGCAGAGAAAGCCATCAAAGATAATCCCGCTATCGGCAGAAGCTGGGACAAAGTAAGGGCAGAGCTTTTCACCCCAGAAGAAATTGCAGAGAGTAATCTCAGGGTCGCTCTGATCGGGGAACTGATTAAAGCCAGACAGGAAAAGGGGATCAGCCAGAAAAAGCTGGAGGAATTGAGCGGCGTTAAACAGCCGGTCATTGCCCGGATGGAAGCCGGCCGCACCAGCCCCAATATTGATACCGTCCTGAAGGTTTTAGCTCCCCTGGGAAAAACACTTTATATCGGGGATCTGAAAAACAACTGAAACGAACACCGCCGCGGTGCTTTTTAAGGCGTTTGCGGCGGTGTTCGTTTTTACCTAAAACAAAAATCGCTTGTTATAGGCGTTTTTTTAGTGTTCTTCAAGTTCTTCGTTTAACATCTTCATGTACTGTTCAAATTCTTCAACTGTTTCCTCTGGTGCCCCCGGCTTTAGGTGCCAATTTCCCGGTTCGTCGACGAAATACGGACTGTCATAGAATTTCGGTACTTCTATAATCATTCTTGTTATCCTCCCACTTTTTCAGCTTTTTTGATGAATGGTAAAGCTAACATACTCTGTCATCTAATTTCAGCTCTCCAGATAATTTGTGCCCATCTAAAGAATCTCCCCCGGGTGTCAATCCTGGCGCAAGAATCGTATCTTCGTCCTCTGATTCCTGTTCTAATTTCGCCCAAAGTTCGGCGACCTCCTGGTCTAACTTTGCTTTTGATTTTTCCATTCCGAATAACTCCTTTCAATTTCTTTATCCATCTGTTCCAATATATAGCGTTTTTTACAGTTATTTAATAATCTGCGTCTGGGTCAAAATCCTTGGAAGCATATGGGTCATATGGTTTTCCTGATTTCAGACATTCTTCCATAATATCTAGAACCATTTTTTCGTCTGTTGGAGCCATCATCGTGGGGAAATTTTCTCCAAATTTGTTTAAGTATGCTTCAAACAACTCGTCAAAACTTCGTTTACTCATATTTTATCGCCTCCTTCAACATATTTATAAATAAGTCATAGCTTTTAGGAAAAACATTTTTGATATATTCCAGGCTCTTTGTGTTTGTAGTTGTGGCCGAGAACATTTCTGCAAAGGCTTCTACTGCAACTGGTTATTCGTTTACTATTTCGATTCCGATCTCCTGTTCTAGTTCTTTTCTGTAATCCGCAAGGCTTATATCCCCACCGTCTGGTGTTCGGGGTGGTGTAGTGGGCATATTAGATTCTATCCAATCAATTTTGCCGTCGAGAATCATTTTTTTCATATCCTCTTGCGTTTCCTTGTCCGGAAATTCCTTTTCAATGGCTTTTATATCATTTTCAGACAACTTATACTTCATGCTTTATTTCCTCTTTCGTTGTATAGCCTTTCGATCTCTTGTCCCACTTGCTTCGCTGTTTGTCTCGGTGTCTGATTATTTCTATATTCAGACCATGCTTCCGCAATAAATTCGCTATATCTATTTTTGTTGTGTCCGCTCCTTTGGTGTGCATACCTAGAAAGCGAATCAGCCATTGCAGTTGCTCCGCCTTTAGCATCAATATCATTATACAACTTTTGAATTGTATTATTGTTTCGTGCTCCTATTAGGTTGTCAATTTGATGCCCTAATTCATGATCTATTAACGCCTTTACCGATCCCGTTCCCTCTGGCGACCATTTCATTTGTATCGATTTTTCGATTACTGCCTTGATAGTCTTTGCGCTTTTTCCAAACTTTTCATTTACACTGATTCCCTGAACACCATATTTTTCTGACGATGCGCCAAAACTTGATTGTGCAAGTGTTCTTCCGCTTACTCTCGTTGGTTTGAACATTCCAGATGATTCAGCAACTTCAAGCTTTCTTTTTGTTAATCGTTCAGCGGTTTCAATATCGTATCCTTGTTTTTTATAAAGTTCAAGTGATTCTTCATACCATATCTTTTTCTTGTTTTCGACATATAGTTTTGATCTTTCTTGTGCGCTTCCAACAAACTGAATTTGTTTTTTAAGTTCCGGGAATTGATTGAAATGCTCTACAAGCGATTGATTGATCCCGTTTGCAACTTCAACATTCAATTTCCCGTATCTTACAGTTTCAATACCTAGTTTATCATGCGCAAAAGCTTCTGCATCCCTTGTTGTTTTCGCCGGTGTAAATTCTACTTTAAGTGTTTTGTTTGTGTTTGCCTTAGCCCGTTCCTTTTCCCTGGCTATTGCCCTATCATGCGCTTTTGACTTGCCAGGGGAATAGGTAAAGCTTGCAGCTCCACCGGCGGTAGTAAACCGCCCTAGCGGATCATGATACGGGTTGAACTTCCGCAATATCTCCGAAAAAGACATTGCGGCAAAACTACCTGTCTTTATTCTACCTGCTTTTTCAGAGAACGTCAATGCCGGCTGAGCGGTTTTCAACAATCGTCCGCTATAATATTGAGGAAACTTTGCGAAAACCTCTGAAAAGGTCTTTGCAATTCTTTCTGATCGGTTCCCGGCAGAT
Source organism: uncultured Clostridia bacterium (assembly GCA_947649285.1). Lineage (GTDB taxonomy): Bacteria > Bacillota > Clostridia > Oscillospirales > Ruminococcaceae > Paludihabitans. The sequence continues at coordinate 12,451 of CANSRB010000034.1, read as the reverse complement.
TTCCCCACAACCTCAACGGGGACCCGCTCCCCCCGGCCCTCAACGGAAAAAGAGCGGTATTCGCCGCTTTTAATCTTCTCCCATGCTGCGCGGTCTGCAATCTTATAGCCTACCCACCAGCCAACGGGGACAGAGTTCTCAGGCAACCCCATAGCCGCGATTTTTTCCTTTGTGAAAACAACGGATTCCACAAGCTTCCCCTTTTGCCGTAAGCCCGGATCATGCTTTTCCCCGGCGTCCCGGAAATTCAGGACGTATTCATAGGCCGCTTTTTCGAGTTCTTCCGGCTCTATGATATCGTCCTGCAAATCTTCCACGACCGTGCCGTCCTTGCGGATTGCTACATTCGCCCAGCCGAAAACGATCTGCTGATCTTCTGATGTTTTTGTTATTACAAAAGGCTTCCTGTTTTTCATTACTCCTCTCCCTCTTAATTTTATTCTTGCATCATGCGTTCTAACGCTCTTTCGGCATTGCTGGTCAGCTGTCTTTGCCATGCCCCTTGCGACGGCGCCCACTTGAACCCGTTAGCCTTTAACTGTGCGCGTACTGCGTCGCTTGGCTTGCCATCAAAAACAATCTGCAATCTGTTATTCTCGGCATTCCGGACAACCGTACCGCCTGCGAACGATTGAGCAGAACCGGAAGAAGAACCGGAACCAGAATTTGCGCTATTAGCTCTCTCTTTGATCTGTCCCACTTCTTTCAATCGCTGTTGTGTGGCTTTAATTTGTGCGTTGTTGTTTGTCAGGCTATAAGACGCAAACGGCTGTCTTTGTGAGGTATAACCGCGATTTTGCAAATCTTTCATTTGTGCGTCAATGTTCGCGTTTGTCTTTTCGCTGAACCCCTCAAAGCCTTTCATCGTTCCGTTTTTGCGGTAATATGCGTTTGCAGCTTTCATTTGTGCCTGGTTTTCGCTCAAATAGTCCAGCTTTGCTTGCAGCTTCTTCGTTGCAAGCGGATCATCCGCTGAAACAGTTTCGCCATGTTTCCACTTGCCTTGCCGCCATCGTGCAATCTGTTGATCGTCTGGCGTTCTGCTTTCAAGCCCTTTTTTGGTGTTCTCCTTGAAACGTTGCATCTTCTCTTGGTATTCCTGAGATGATCTCATTTCGGCGTTCATCTTCTTTTCATGCCGTTTGAAATCGTAACCACTCCGCCCAGTTACTGCCCATGATGGATTATCCGCCCGCCGCCTGATTTGGTCGTTGTACGCTTCTTCTACAAGTGCAACATATTCATCCCGGCGCTTTGCGGCGAATTCCTTTTGTTCCTTTGTCCACTCCGGTTTCTCTGAAAACTCTTTATCGTATGCTTCAACTGTTCGTTTTGCATCTGCCGCCAACACATTCCCAGAATCAAACATACTGTTACCGTTCAAACGTCTGATGGCATCTTGATCCAAGTTTAATTCCCTACGCCCCGGCTTATTTGCTTCATCTTGCGCCTTTGTGCGTTCTTTTTCCCTAGCGATCGCGTTATCGTGGGCTTTCGATTTGCCGGGGGAATAGGTAAAACTTGCAGCGCCCCCGGAAGTCGTAAACCGGCCTAGCCGGTCGTGGTACGGGTTAAACTTTGCGATCACATTTTCGCCATCGGTAAAAATTACTCGCTCTTCCATCCGTTTTCCTCCCCTCTCTTACAAAATAAAAGTTTTTCGATCAGGTGGCTCGATCTCCATAAATTCACAAGCACACCGGCAAGTGATATGCCCCTGTGTGTCGTATGCAGTCCTGCCGTTCGGCAAAACAAACATTTCCCCGTCGTCGGCTTCTGCGCCATCCATCGCACGGCAAATACTGCATACGCGCTCATCGTCAGCGGTAAGCCATCGGCGGCGCGTTCGCCCTATAAGCCCCTGTGCCTGCGCCTGCTCGATCGTCAGCCTTTCTCCCGCCCGATAAGCAACAGCTAATTCGTTCCGCGCTATGTTCATAGCCCTGTAACGGTGCTGTTTTTCGGCATATCTTTGGGCTAACTCCGCCGCCCTTTTTTCTGCGGTCTGTAGACGCATAGAAGGGTTATTTTCCAGCAGCGTTTCACGCACCCTGCGGAAATAGTTAAAATTCGCGGTTGCCTGCTGCGGATAAAGCCCTACCAAGGGACGGATCACATAGGCAAGCTGATCCGCTGCCGCTCCCGGCAGAAGAACCGCTTGCCTAATGACCGCGTTCAGCGCGTCCCTCTGCCCGTCTGTCAGCTGCACGACTAATTCCGCGCTGTGCCTCTCCATCCATCGACGCATATCATAGGCCGTTACATCAAATCTGAAACCAGGAACCCGCTCAACGATATATTCTGCTGCTGCGGTTATTGCTTGGTTCCAGTGCGGCGCAAGCCTTTCTGCAATAAACTGCGCGTATTCTTCGCGCCATACCCGCATAAACTCGCTGTCAATCGCAATAGCCGCCGAACCGCTTACCTGCGCTTCCTGCTCAATCAGCGCCCGGATTTCGGCGTAGGTAATGGCATTGCGCTGTCCAGCCCAAAACCGCGCAAAAATGCGGGCCAGGGCTGGTTCCTTATGATGGATAAGCGCACGTATACACCGGGTTGCTTCTTGGTAGGTTGGGCGTTTCCGTTTTTCTTTGCGGATTATGCTTTCATCCTCAAAAAATGTAATCACGCTCCAGCCCCCTGTTTTTGCTTTTTATCGTCCTCGTCGTCATACTCCGGAAAACCTGCTCCCTCGATTTTCTCCGGCAGGCTGCCCTCACGCCGTACATAGCTTTCGAGCTGTTCGTCCGGCGTAAGCAGGCCAATTCCCACCATGTCTTTGAGGTACGCGGCCAGGTCTGCAAGATTGCGTTCCTCCAGATCCCCATGTACAAGTTTGGGATAATCCTCAAGCCCCTTGAAATGCTCCGCGTTGAGGTCGATCAGCTGCGGAATGGCCTTGCTGTTAAATGCCGCTGCGATTACGTCAAGATAAGTCCCCAACGCAACGGAGAACAGCTTTGTTTTGTTGCTGGATAGTGCAAAGCTGCCGACATTTTGATGCCCCAGCAGCACAAAATCGGCTAGGACCGTCATAGCAATCCGTGTATCGTACCGCTCAATGACGGTGCCGATTTCGAATTGCCGCTTGCTGCCGCCGCTCAAAAGCGAGAACTCCCAGCCATGCGGCAAAACTACGCCCTCCAGCGCATCCCGGCGCACATTCTGAACCAGCATTTCAGCCGCCGCCCTCATCTGCGCCATATCGGGGTCCTCTTCCCAGAGGTCTACGCCCTCCGGCGCAATCAACACGGGAAGCCCCGCCAAATCGCGTTCAACACCGATCCCCTCGATCTCCTGCAAGCGCTTCTTAAAATACCAGAGCCTATACGAATTTCGCAGAATTGACCGCCCTTCCGGGTTCTCTTTCCGGCTGTCTGCTACCAGGTGCAAAGCTTTTTCAAGCGGTATTGTCCGGCGCAGGTAGTCCGGCGGCGCAAATTGTGTCATTCCGCACAATTCGTCGTTTTCGTCATACTCCCAATTACTCAACGTATCCTGCGCCCGAATGGGGATTTTCTGCCACCCGATCAAACCATCGTCGTACCTGCTGTTCAGTCGTTTGTCCTTTTGCTTCCCCATGCGTCGCTTGTAACAGATTTCGTGATAACTCCACCCATAAACCAAAAAAGACAACATTTCCGCGATTGTTGACTGCCAATCTGGGGAAATATCGTCTATACAGCTTTTGATAAACGCCGCTGCATCCTTGTCTTTCTGCGTTTTGCCCTGCGGCTGAACGTCCCACTTTACTTGACGGATCAGCATTTTGATCGCAAATAGGATGGCCCCTATTACATCGTCGTTGCTCTCCATCTCTTTATATGCTTCTATGCCGCGCTGTCCCTGTAACTGCGGGAGAAATTCCTCCATCATAACGCCGGCGTACTGCTTTAAGCCCTTCCGCCCGTATTCGTCGAACGTCTTAGGATTTCGGACAACGCCATCACCCAAACCAGCCCCAGCAGGGTATCCGCCCTTTTTATTCATGCACTGCCTCCTTATAGCACCCATCCGCTGGGTCTGATATGTATGCCCGCGCCTGTTGTAATTGGGATGCCGGCCTTCCCGCTCGTCAGTTCATGAAACGCGTTCGCGCTGGCGTCCACCATATCATCATGCCGGCCGGTTGGGAAACCGTCCATCTGCAAAAGATAGGTTTCTGTCCAATCGGCCAACAGCACATCCACGTTCCCCTGCTCCTCTGCGGCGATCCCGGTCCATTGCGCGGAAAAAGGGTTCGCCCGCGTTACCTTGTCGCCGGTTTCCCGCACAACCGACACCCCAAACCCAGACAGCAGCTTCAGCATATCTTCCGCCTGCGCTTTCCCGGCCTGCCCCGCGTCCTGTGAAAGCCTGACCTTAACGTGTTTGTGCGCCGCCTTGTCCAGTTTTGCCGTATTCAATACCAGCTGCCGTACATCGGCGGCGTTCAGACGGCGGTTTATCACATCCGCGACGATATAACGGCCATTCCTGCGCTTGCCCAGCAATACCCCGGCTGTATAGTCCCCGCTTCCGTCTTTGTTTTCGGCCGTTGCCGCAAAATCCCACGCCCGAACCCATCTTACTACGTCGTTCGGGACCTGCTCGACCAGGTTTACCTTGCCACGCGGGAAGATCAGGCCAGCAGCGGGGCGTATATTCCAGTTGCCGTGAAGCAGCCGCTCCTGCTCGACGATCGGGAGGGCTTTTAGATTCCCGATATAGTCCGGGTTGCGCTTGATTAACTCTTGATTGTCGTAGACACTGGACATTACAAACGTAAAAGACTTTACATCATGTATATCCGCGCCTTGTGCCGCGACCTCTTCTTTGGTGTCGCCCCACTTAACCTCGCCATCAACACGCGCCATATAGCGGATAACGCCGGACCGCTCCGGGATCGCATACCCTGTTTCGTCGTCTATCCACCAGGCCATAAGCTTCCGTACAAAGCTGTCCGGCTCCGGGTTTGTGCTCATCCGGAAATATGGCCGGATGCCGCAGGTCGAACGGTTCCGGGACAGCATATACCAAAACTGTGATTCTTCGAAATGGGTGGCTTCATCGAATTCGATCAGGGTGATTTCTGTACCTTGCCAGTCCAGCACGGTGTTTTCATACTGCAAATGGGCGAAATAAATGATCGCGCCGCTGGGGAAAATCCAGTGCGGGCGGGGATTCTTTCGGGACACCGCGCCCGGAATCAAGCTGTAGATCTGCAAAGACGCGTCAAACAAGCCGCCGCTGTTCATAATCTGCGGCATAGTCCGGCGGAAGATAACGCATCGATACGCAGGATTATTGATCCCGCGCAGCGCTTCAACCAGCAAACTCCACGTTTTCCCGCCGCCGGCACTTCCGCCATAAACACAGACATCCGCCGGGCTTTTCATAAATTCTTCCTGTCTTGGCTGCGGCTTAATGATGATCGGCATCCGGTGTCACCCCATTTCCTCAAGCCTATGATATGATAGTTTCTACTCTACGTTATCTCTCTGGTTATCCGGCAAATAGATCTGCACCGTGCCTTCTGTTTTGACAGCGCCGCCGTCCCTGCCGGTCAATTCCTGTTTGACTTCCTGCTTCTCGCTCCAGCCCTTAAAATTATTGGCAAGGCTGAATTTTGCCCCGTTCACCCCGTCCCGGTCAAACAGCCGTGTTTCCGTATATTCCTCCACCCGGCTTTTCGCCTTTATTATCGTGTCAACAAAGTCCTTTTTGGCCTGGTAGTTTAACAAAGCCTGCCGGCTTGTAAACCCAAGCGCCAGCGCCAATCCCGTAATCGTCGGAGGCTTTATATCCACCAAAACAGGCTGGCCCGATTTATCATAAACAGGCTCTTTTTCCCCCGTTTCCGGGTTTTCAATCTCCAATACATGGCCTTTGCAGCTTTCGAAATAAGCGTCTATTTTCTTCTGCATTTCTTCCGGGCTTTCGTATTTCGGCGGCGCGCCGTAACCAGGTTTCCTTTTGTTGGATCGCTTTTCCGATTTTGGTTTATTCATAGTCTAAAAGACCTCCTTTCCCTGATTTTATAAAAAACAAAAGCAGCAAAGTTTCCCTTGCTGCTTTTTCATAATACCATTATATCACTTTTCATTGTAGGTTTGTGTAGGATCTTTCAAAATTTCGCAAAGCGTTCCCATGCAAATCTCTTGTGTACTGGTATGTATAGCCCATTTCAACGGCAACTACTTCAAGCCGCTTGAATTCTACATACCGTTTGAAAAGCACCTGAATATGGGTTGCATTGGAAAGCCCCTGTATCTGGTTTATGATCTGGTGCTTCTTATTGACGAAACCGTCTATTTCTTTATCAATTTCCGCTTCCAGATCCAGGATCCGGCCTGTCAGATTCACAAATGGAGCGCCCCCGGAACAGCTTATCTGCACCCGCTCCTTGGAATAGTCTATGCTGCCGATATTGAATAAAGCCGCACGCAAACCATCTAATTCTTTTATCTTCTGATTTATCACGGTATCTAACCGCTGCAGCTGCTGCAAGTACTCTTTTGCTTTCACCAATGCAGCTTCCTTTCCGCACATAGGGATTCGATCCAGTCCCGGCGGGGAATCCGGGCGATCCATTCATCAGGAATACCTTTTTCACCACCGCAGCCATAATAGATCCCGGCAAGCCCTCCAGCCACTGCCGCCACAGTATCCGTATCCTCCCCCAAATTCACGGCAGTCAGCACGCAGTCCCGATAACTGTCCGCATTCAGGAAACACCACAGGGCTGCTTCCAACGTATCGGCCACATAGCCCGAACTCCTGATTTCCACCCGCTCCAACTGCTGAATCGTGGGAAGACGGAGATAATCTTCAAGCATGGAATCCTCTTCGATCTGCTCCTGAAACCGCTGGATCCCATACAAAACGGCTTCTTTCTTCGGAATACCGTTCATCAGGTTTTCCACGACTGCCATATACATCACACAAGCAAAATCTGAAATGAAATGAGCGTGTGTCAGGTGTGCCACGCTTAACAATTCACTTTGTTTTTCGGTGTAGTCCGATAGCATCGCGACGGGCAGGATCCGCATCAATGCCCCGTTCCCGTTATCCATCCGAGTTTTGCCGCCGCATTCCGAAATATCCTTTCCGTCAAGATAGGACGTAATAGCCCTCCTGGTCCCACCCCCTACGTCAAACACTTCGCCGTAAGGGGTGAAATGCCCTTCATTCAGCCAGCAGCAGAAGTTCTGCATGATCCGCTCCGGATCAACCCTCCCCAGCTTCACCATACTGTCCAGCGTGGCCAGCGTCAGACTGCTGTCGTCCGACCAGGTACCGGGCGGCTGGTGATAAGTCCCGTATCCGGTCATATCGGTTATTTTGTAAGTATCACGCTGTCTGAATTCCACCGGAACCCCTAACGCATCCCCAACTACAAGCCCCATAATTCCGTTATAAATCTTTCCCATTGTTGCATCTCCCTTTATGTAGTATAGGTCTATTGTAACTGAAATCCTGCCTCTTTTCTACCTCTGGATACGGTTCGGCTTCTTCGGAGTTGTCGCTTCCTGAACAAAGCATCCCCATCCCGAACCCCAAGAGGAAAAAGAAAAGGGCGATCCCGATCCATGATATCAAAATCCGCCTGCCAATTGAGGCCTTCCTCAACCCTCTGGGATAGTGGATTACATCCCGATCCATTCCATTCACTCCCTTTCCGGAACCGAGCAGATATATTCCACGGAACACCGAATATTGATAAGCCTGCCGCAATGAGGGCAGGGTACCGGCCCGATCCCTTGTGTTCCCCGCGTGCTGTAATGAACGGCCTTTGCCGCATCAAAACGCTGTTGACAGCAGGGACAGATCCCCTCGCCGACGCATCGGGTTTCCGTATGAGGCTGTTCTTTGGGCGGGTGCGGCGGAGGATTCGGGGTCGAGGGCTGTTCCTGTTGCAGGTGAATTGCGGGCGGAAGATCCTGCGGTTTCCCTGCCTCTTTCCGCTGCTTTGCATCGTTGACCGAAAGGCTGCCCTTTGCCCGGTATTCTTCCAAAGCCGCCCTTTGCTGTGCCTCCGGCAATCCCGACAATTCATAAGCTGCCGAAATCCCCAGCCGCTTTTCCCGCATTTCTTCCCCAAATTCGGGAATCAGGTTTTTTGCAATGGCCCCCATCCGCCCGATCTGTGTTTCGGATGTGTTCAGCGTGTCCGCGATAATCTCACGCAGCCGTCCCGGCAATTTACCGCCGCGGGCTTTGTACCGCCGCAATACATCATGCAGATGCTTGGTTTCCTGCACCCGGTCCCAATCCGTCTTGACCCGCTGTGAATTGGTGGTGATGATCAGCAGCTCTTCCCGGATCTCCTGCATCTCGCTATCCTGCTGCCTAGGCTCAATCCCGCATGGAATAAGCTCATATTCCCCTTTGCCCTCCTCCACCAGCTCCAGGCAGGCGCAATGACGGCGGTGTCCCGCCAAAATCTTGTATTTTCCACCATCAAGCGGGGTAACGGTTAAATTCTGCTTGACCCCTCCCGCTAACTCAATATCCCGTTTCAGCTTTTCAATTTCATCAATGGAATAGAAATTCCCTTCGGACGGTACAAGGTCAAACACGCTCAAAGCAGCGATTTTATAGGGCGGCTCTGGGGAATAGTTTTTCGCCCGCACCGTTTCCACCTGCTCCCCGGATCCGTTTAACAGATCCATCAGGTTAAACTTTCCCATGCTGAACAGACCTCCTTTCGGTCGTGTCCGAATCGGACAACATTTGCAGATATTCCCGGACAAATTGCAGGTAGTCCGCCGCCGCCCCGCACCGCCGCGAATACTCAATAATGGGCGCTGCGGCAAATGTGCTTTCGTCAACCTTTTCCGTGCGGCGGATATGGGTGGCGAAGACCGGGAAATCCCGCTGGGTACGCAGCCATTCTTCCCCCTGCGCGTTTACCTCGTTCCGCTGATAGGACGTTACAAGGCATCCCCGCAACCGCAAATCCGGGTTTAGGTCCTCTTGCGTGTTCTCTATCTGTTCCTTCAGCTCCTTTAATCCATCAAAGGCGAATTTGTCAATTTTAATCGGGATAATCACATCATCGGACGCGACAAGGGCGTTTATCGTGCTGATGTTAATATCCGGCGCATTATCAATGATACAGAAATCATAATCCCCGGAAATGGCCCTGAAAGCCTTTTTAAAGCGCGTTTCCCGCTGACGGGTATTATCTACCATAACTGACAGATTGGACCGAAGCAGGTTCATATTTGCCGGGATAAGATCCAGATTCTCATACCGCGTCGGCGCAATGATTGCTTCCATATCCGGGGCTTTTTCGGTCAGCACCTCCGCAATGCTTGGCTTCTCATAGCTGTGCAGGCCGAACATTTTAGAAGCGTTCCCTTGCTTATCATTGTCTACCAGCAGAACCCGCTTGTTCTGTACCGCTGCCAATATGTGCGCCATATTGGCAGCGGTTATGGTCTTCGCCACCCCGCCTTTCAAGTTGATAACGGAAATTGTAACCACTGTTCAAACCTCCTTTTTGTATTTCCGCCCCTGCGCCGGGGATTATCCCGCTTTGAAAAAGCGCCTATTGTTCGTTTTCCCAATTCCACCAGCCTTGAAAGCCCCGCGCCGGTATAGGCCGGTCAAACATAACCGGGTTTTTTAGCACCCACGCGAACCGCCCCGGCGTGTAATCGCCTAAAACCCGCTCCCGCTCGGACAGCTTGCCTATAAGGGCCTCCACGGGGACGCAATCGACAATTTCAACCGTCCCCAATACCGCGCCATAATGCAGCACCGCCGATTCAGGAAGGGCAATGCTCACTGGCATAGACACAAATTGCGGGTTTCCTTTCCCGGCGTGTACCGCTACCCGTCCCCGAATGTGCGTGCGCCGCGGGCGGGTTTCATAGCCTTTCAAGCCCGCTACAATCGCGTATGCGTAAGGCTGATAAACAGTAAATGCTTTCACCTGTCCGCCGCCCCCTGCCCGTTCTGCCGCTCCTGCTTGATTTCAAGGGCAACTTTGCAATCCCTTGTAAATGCCTGAAGCTGCTGTACAAACTTTTCGTTGATAGCATCAAAGGGCATAATCACCGCTACAAGGATTAAACCGTTTTTCGCGGCTATGTACGTTTGCCCGCTTGTGTCCGTCCGCTCATACAGGGCCAACATATCCTTGTATTCTGCAAGCGGTTCTAAATATTTTGTGTCGATAAACTGCAAGCCCTGCGCCGTATGGAGCGGCTGCAATACCCGGCCCGCATAGCCGATTTCCATTTCGTCCAGTTTAAGCACGTTTTCACATTCCACCGCATCCCGGAAATCAATGCTCACCGGCAACGGCTCTTGCCGCACAAACATTTTGCTTGCCTGCTTATCCGGTATATCAAACACGGAAAAAATGCTTTCCTTGTCCAAAGGCGGCATTTTTAAGAGCGGGTAAGCCGCATTGCCATCCCCCAGCCATTGAACGCTTGTGTTATCCTTGCCATCAAAAAGGAAAAAACATTTTCTTTTTTTGCAGATAGCTGCCAACGCTTTATACTTCATCTCGCTTTACCTCCGTAGATTTAATTTTCATTTAATGAATCATTCTGAATTTCGATCGGCACATACTTTCCCGAGTGATCCAGTTCAAACCGAAATCCAACCCTGCCTGTACGGACGTAATGAATGCACGCAATATCCGTGATCGTGTGAACCCTGCCCGCTATGTCCTGGACTTTATCGCCGATCTCAAAGGGACAAAATGCGTTAAATTGTGCTGTCACCATTTCTGTTTCCCGCCTTTCTGTGTGTTCTCACTGTGTTTCAAATCATTTGCCTGTTGCCAACCTGCTCCGCTGCACGGGCTTTCTCCATTGTAGGCATAGAACCCTGTGGCTCGTAACTCAGCACCGCTGTTCCGACAGACTTGAAATTACTGTTCACCAGACGCATAAACTTCTTTTTCAGATCCATCTGTAAAACCTCCGTCCCTTTCTTTCTGCTGTAAATATTTTGTAATTTCCTTATTTATTTCCTCGTCCACCCCCCCTTCGTCGTAAAACACACCTATATTACAAGGCCATAATGGAGGCGATGACCCCCGATTTAACAAAGCATTTTCGTGTCAGGTTCCGCTGCGGACGGCGGGATTTTTACATACTTAAAAATCAGATAGCCGCCTAAATAGTGCGCGCTTTCGCGTTTCTCCACCAATATGTATCCTTTCGGGGTAACGGGCGGCTTGTCCATGCTGTACCGCCGCTTCGGGAAGGTCGGCTTTTTACAGTCCGGCTGCTGGATCGTCTTTGTCGGCCTCCATCGCCGTCCTTTCCCCTGCTCTGGGGTCCAGTGGTTGAAAAGATAGGTCGCAAGGGCGGTGTAATCCCGTCCGTGGTCTACACCGTTATAGTAATTGTGTTCCCGCAACGGCTCTATGCGTTTTATCTTGCCGTGCGTCCACTTTTCCCGGATTGTCTTTTCATCCACTCCGGATATAATACAATGAATATGAATGCGCCCGCTTCGCTTTCCCCGGCCCATAACCGCAACCATTACCATACCGGGGAAAGCATACTGCAAACGCCGTATATAGTTGTCCAGCACCCGCCGTGCCTCTTTGAAATCCTGCGGCAAATGCTCATCGTCGAACGTATTCGTCACATAATAGGCGGCAGGGCCGAAATTATGATTTACTATTCGTATAAACCGTTTCAGAGATTGCTTTAGGTTATACAGTTCTTTTTCCTCTGCTGTCCGTTCAACCAGTGGCTTTGGAACAGCCCCCTTTAGGTTTTTCGTATTGGGGGCAACGTTAAAGATCTCCTGTTCCAGCACCACGCCCGAAACGGTGACACGCTTTATCCGCGGCATTTTATCAACCCTTTTTCCTTTATTTTGTTGACTTTCCGCCGCTTTTCTGCTATACTATTAACCGTAAATTTAGTTGCTTTAAGCGGCCAAAAATCTTTCGAAAACCGCCTTGTGTGAGCTTGTCCGAAGCTTGTACAAGGCGGTTTTCTGTTTTCAATCTCTGTTTTTACACCTGGGACAGATTATGAAGTTTCCTCGACCTCTTCCGATGCGCCTGCCTCATCCGGCTCTTTCAATCGAATAGACTTAACCGTGATAGAAACGTTTTGCTGTTCGCCTACGATCTTCGCCAGCGTTTCAAAGAAGTTCTGAATATTCAGTTTTCCGACGCTTTCCCCGGTAATCATAGGCGCACCTCACTTTCCCTCTTTATCAGCTTATTCAGTCCATTTTGTCCAGTTTCCCCGGCCCGCCTGTACTATTTTTGCGTGGTGATTGGTGGCGGGGATTTACCCCGCCGTTTTGTTGCCCTGCATCTGTGCTTTTAGCGCATCCGCATTGAAATATTCATACGCCTCAACTAATCCTTGAATTTTACCTTGCAGTCTTGGCGGCAATCTGCGAATGTCAATCAGAAAATCCACGGCTTCCGCCTTGCGTTCCTGCATCTTGCTTGTCATAACCTGCGCTTCCATCCTGT
>CANSRB010000033.1 GCA_947649285.1 uncultured Clostridia bacterium | reverse complement strand
ATTTCCAATCCGGCCGCTGCCGGATTAGGGGGTCTGGGGATTCATCCCCAGCGGGGCCCGGGTCGGCGCCCCGAGGAAACGGTGTTTATGAAACGGCCCTGCTCCGGGAATCTTTGGCACTTGAAAAAAAAGGCGGATTTTGTTATGATAAAAAGGAATTTATACGAAAACATCAAATCGGAAGAACCGGATGGTTTTTATAAAAGGCGAGGAAACGGGATTTCCGATTCCAGCCAGGGGGAGGAACGTTTGTGGAGGGTTCAAATTCCGGAAGAAAGAAAAAAATACCGTTGTGGAGCAAATGGGTCTTGGGATTTCTGCTGTTTTTGCTGCTGGCCGGCAGCTTCAGCGCGACGTTTGTGAATCTGCAATGGATGATGGCGGAAAAGGGGGATACCCTGCCCGCCTTGAATGGGAAGCTTTACTGCCCGGTGGACCGGGACGGTTTAGGGGGACGTTATCCTAAGGGGGCTCTGTTGGTTATTGAACCGGGCGGAACCTATGAGGCTGGCAGCGATGTGATCGCGTTCAACCCCTTATCCGCCAATATGGAGCAGGTGCTGCAATGGAAATTTTCCTTGGTTACCCTGACTCAAGCCGGGGAAGAGCAGGCAAAAGGCTATTACACAGGAAGCGATAAGGATGCCGGTTCCGTTGTCCTGCCCGCTGCCGACATCATTGGCCAGGTAACGGCCGTTATTCCGATGATGGGGGCAGTGACAGACAGTATGCGGGGCTGGACAGGGATTCAGCTTTACATTGTAGTCCCCTTAATTTTGACCATCCTGATGGTGATTTTGATGCTCAGCTGGGGCAGCCGTCCAGACCTGCTGGAGGAACCGGCTCCGGCTGTGCAGGAGCGCTTCAACCTGTTTGAAACCCTTCCGGCTCTGCCGGTTTCCAGGACGCCGCCCCAGCCTGCTTTTGAAAAGCCCTGTCCGGACGAGCCAGCCCCTTCGACGGAGCAAACAGGAAAGCCTGCGCCAACGATCTCGACGGTGAAAGATCCTCCGCTGAAAATCGAGATCCCGTTTCCTCCGGCGGAAGTTCCGCTGCCCGACGAGGAAGAGGTTCTGAAGATTTACCCGCAGGAGAAAAAGGAGCCGCCTTTGCGGTTCTCTCCGCCCTATCTGAATAAGCCCATCGTTCAGAACAGTCTTCAGGAGCTGCGGGAAACCCTGAATGCCCCGGAAAAACCGGCGGCGCTTTTATCACAGAAGGATCCCAGGCCAGAGCTGATTTCTCCGGTTGAACGGACCAGCCTGGCGCTTTCGACAGATTCCTGGGCAGCCGTCCGTCCGGCGTCATCCGATTTTGACCCGGACCGTATTGTGGCGGAAATACGGAAAACAAACGCGCTGTTTTCCTCTTCGTTTGCTCGGGAGCCGTTGGAGCAAAAGCTTCCGCCGGAAGAACAGAATCCAGCCGCGGAGGAAAAGCTCTATCATAATCAGAATGTGGTGGAGGAGCCCTAGACAGCCCTGAAGCGGGACATATTCCAAGGGATGGTTTCATAGAATGAGGGCGTGGAAAGATTTTACAAAAGATTCTGTTCGGCAGGACTTGACCCCTGTTGACAAAAAAGTTACAATAAAAACGTTGCTGCTCCGGGATTTTGGGGGCATCCGGCCGGTTTTTTGAAGCCTGCGGCGGTTCTGCCCGGACAGATTTTGATTTTCAGAAAGGACGCTTTCTCCCTTTTGCGGAAAAGCCGGGGAATGACAGATGAAACCATTGATTCAGCGGATGGCCGCTTTTATGATGAGCTGTGTGCTCCTGCTCTCCCTTGCGGGCTGCGGGGAGCCGGATCTTTCGCCGGTTTCGGTTTCGGAACCGGCTTCCAGCGCTTCTTCCAGCCGTCCGGTTTCCAGCGAGCCGCTGCCGGAATATCCTTCGTCAGAAGAAGAACTGGACACCACTCCTTCCAGTAAGCTGGAGGAATTAGTCAGCAGTATTCAGGAAACCAACCAGTCCAGCAAAGAAACCTCCTCGCAGGCAAGCTCCTCCGAGGCAGCCTCTGCACCGGCTTCTTCACAGGAAAGTTCCTCCGCACCGGCTTCTTCGGAAGAATTGCCGCCTCCGTCCTCTTCGGAACCGGAGGTTTCCAGCGAGATTTCTTCTGAATCCTCCGAGCCGGAAGAACTGCCGGAGCCGGATGCCCATGAGATGAAGGCGGTCTGGCTGTCCTTCCTGGAATTCCAGGCCTTCAAGGGTTCCAGCGAATCGGGCTTCCAATCGAAAATCGATACGATTTTCGATACGATCCAGGCCAAGGGTTTGAACACAGTAATTGTCCAAGTTCGTCCGCATGGGGATTCCTTTTATCCGTCGGCCTATTATCCTTGGTCCAAATGCATCAGCGGGACAATGGGGGTGGCGGTCGATTACGACCCGCTGGAAATGATGGTGGAAGCCGCCCATCGCCGGGGGCTCCAGATCCATGCTTGGATCAACCCTTACCGGACGATGACCGACGAAGAATTCGCGACGGTGGATTCCTCCTATCCGGTAAAAGAATGGTATGAAGCGCCGAACCGGGAGGATTATATGGTAAAGGTTGGGACGGACAGCCGCTGGTGGCTCCAGCCTGGGAACCCGGAGGTTCAGCAGCTGATTATCAACGGCGCAACGGAAATTGCACAGAATTATTCGGTGGACGGCATCCACCTCGATGATTATTTTTACGGGACGCAGGTCAGCGCCTATGGCGACAGTCCTGCCCAGGCCAAGGAAAACACCAGCGCACTGGTGCGCGGGCTGTACAACGGAATCAAATCGGTCAACGGCCGGGTGCAGTTCGGGATCAGCCCGGCGGGAGGGATCGCGAAAAACGGTCTTCCGTCATCGGACCAGGGATACCTCTCCACTGATCTGGCCAGGTGGTGCTCGGAGCCGGGGTATCTGGACTATGTCATGCCTCAGATCTATTGGGAATATAACCATGCGACGCAGCCCTTCCTTTCTACCATGACGAAGTGGAGCGAGCTGGTCACCGCCCCAGGGGTGCAGCTTTATATTGGGCTGGCGCCTTATAAGCTTTCGGCCGGCGAGATTGAAGCACAGGTGGAGGATATTGCGGCCAACGCCTCTGTTTCCGGCTACTGCCTGTTCCGATATGACCATATCGGGGGCTTATCGCTGGAATAAACGGATGGATTGAAAAAAGGAAGGAAACATCATGCCTTATAAAGCAAAAGTAAAAAAACGCAGGGCATCCGGCCGGATCAAACTGTTTTTGATTTTATCCATTGTAGTCACTTCGCTGCTCCTTTTGGGGCTTCTTGGGTGGTTCGGCTGGCAGTGGTATGAGGAAAAAAAGGCTTTTGAAGCGCTGGCATTGGAATTGGCTACCCCGCGGATCGTGGTGCCGGAAGGGCACTTTACCCCCAAAGCCAAGCCGGAAGTCCATGTATCCGAAAATATCCGGGGCGGGAAGCTGGTTCCCGGCGTGGATTTTTATACGGATATCGGCGCGGATAAAGAAACGGTTTCCGCAGAGCTGGATACCCTGTTGGAGAAGATGGAGCAGCTGGGAATGAAAACCATCCAGCTGGACACCCGTCGCCCGTCGGATGCTTCCGAGGATGAGGGGTTGGTGGTTTATCCATCCCAGGTATTGCGCTCTACGGATGTGGATGTGCTCAAGCTGGCCTGTGAAAAAGCGCGGGCGGCTGAGCTGGAGCTCCAATTGATTTTCCACGCGCAGGGGGTTCTGGCAGCCGGGGAAGCGGATTCAGAGGATACCCGTTCGGCGGTGGATGCGGAGGGCCGCGTCCGGATGGAGGCCGCTGTGTCTGAGCTGACCACTTACCCGGTCAGCGCGATTTTGATTGACAGTTATGAAACGCCGGACGGCGGGCTTTCCTATAAGCAGTATCAGGCCAGCGGCTCGGCGGCCAGCTATACGGAATGGCTTCGGGAGGCCGTTTCCGCTACGGTTTCCGGATTGACGGAGGCGGTCAAAACCCAGCGCCCGGAGCTTCCGGTGGGGCTGAAGGTGTCCAGCGTCTGGGCGAATGCCAGCTCGGAGGTGCCGGAAGAAGAGGATCCTGCCCCGGAGGAAGGGGAGGAGGGATCCGGCCCGGAAGAAGGGGACGAAGCCGGGACAGCCGACGAGGAAGGAACGCCGGAGCCGGAAGGGGTCAAAGGCGGGTCCGAAACCTCCAGCAGCCATGAGGCGTTGCTGGACGGGCACGCAGATACCAAGGCGATGGCGGAAAACAAAATGGTGGATTTCATCAATGTGGACATCCCCTCTGCCATTGAAAATCCGTCGGTTTCCTTTGAAAAGGCGGTGCAGTGGTGGGGTACGGTCTGCAAATCCAGCGGCCTGCCCCTCTATGTGACGCACAGCGGGGAGAACGCCAACCGTGCCGATCTGGCCGGCTGGGCCGGGATTGACGAGCTGGCCCGCCAGGTTGCGCTTTCCCAGAAAGCAGGCGGCTACCGGGGCAGCGTGTTCACCGGGATTTCCGCGATGGCGTCCGAAAAAAAGGGGAGCACTCAAACCCTGCTGAAATATTATGCCAACGAATATGATGAGAACGAATTGTTCCAGAACCTGACGGTTTCGGCGCCCACCCAGACCAGCTTTGTCACCTATGAGGAAAATGTCCAGTTCCGCGGCAGCTTTGACCCGAACCAGGAGGTCTACCTCAACGGCGAAAAGATCACCCCCTCGGAGCGGGGCGGCTTTTCGATCTGGGTTCCGCTTCAGATCGGTTCCAATACCATTGTGCTGGAGCATAAGGGCAAAACCAAAACCTATACGGTCGAGCGGAAGATTATTATCTTCCAGTCGGTAAGCCCGACCCAGGATATGAAGGTCGCCGGCGGTTCGATCATTGGCCTGAACGCGGTGGCGTATAAGGATTCCGTACTGACGGCCAGCATCAACGGGCAGACCATCTCCATGAAGGAGGGCGGCGGCGACGACAATCCGCTGGACTCCAACTATGTCAACTATACTGGGGAATACGTGGTCCCCAAAGCAACGAACAAGGAACAGGATATCGGCCGGATTACCTTCTCAGGTACCTATCAAGGGCATACCCAAGGGGCTGCCGGCGCGAATATCACCATCGACAAGCTGCCCGACGAGGTGGATCCCGATGAGGCGACCGGGCAGGTGCTGACCCATGCGGTTGTCACTTCGATTTATGCAGATACCTATCCCTATAAATCTTCGCCGGAGTATCCGGACGGACTGCTTTATCAGCTCCCCGAAGGGACGCAGGATATCGTGGTGAGCCAAACCGGCAACTATCTCAACCTGCGTTCAGGGAAAACCGTGCGGACGGATAAGGTCCGTACGGAAGAGATCGAGTTCCCGGGCAATAACCGGATCACCCAGGTGGACTATGCCGTTGAAAACAACAACACGATCATCCGGCTGTCTATGGCCTGGAAAGCACCCTTCTCACTCAGTCTTTCCCCTTACCCGAGCAGTACAAGCGGGCTGGGAAGCGGCTATCAGTTCAATGCGGACACGGTGACGCTGCTGTTTGACTATGCGACCACCCTGGGTGAAGGGGCCGTATCCGGCTCGCTGGACGGCAGCCCGATTTTCTCGGGTACTCCCTCGCTGGAGCGGATCCGGAATGAGGAACTGGGGATCTATCAGTATAAGATGGTGCTTCCGCTGAACCGGCCCGGACGGTATTACGGCTGCTACGCTTCCTGGGAAGGGGATATGCTGGTATTGAAGTTTACCCATCCGCCGCAGGGCGGGGATCTTTCCGGGTTGAAGATCTGTGTAGATCCGGGGCATGGCGGCTCTGATGTCGGGACGATGGCCGGGGCGGATGTGCTGGAAAAGGAAGTCAACCTCTCCCAGGCGATCAAAGTAGCGCAGGCCCTTCGGGAACGCGGGGCGGATGTGTTCCTGCTCCGGGATTCGGATGAAACCATTGATGTCAAGGTGCGTCCTCAGCTGGCACAGCAGGCGGGTGCAGACCTCTATATTTCGGTCCATCACAATTCAGCCGGCGCAGATTCCACGCCGAACGGCGTCCAGACCTATTATAATACCCCGTTTTCCCAGCCGCTGGCTCAGT
This sequence comes from uncultured Clostridia bacterium, assembly GCA_947649285.1. Taxonomy (GTDB): domain Bacteria; phylum Bacillota; class Clostridia; order Oscillospirales; family Ruminococcaceae; genus Paludihabitans. The sequence goes on along the minus strand of CANSRB010000033.1, from coordinate 9,613 downwards.
ATGTCCAAAGCGAACTGGAAGGGGTACATCCAGGCGGATGGAACGCATGGAAATATTATAATTTCCATGTGGCGCGGGAGAAACAGTTCCCTTCGATTCTGATCGAGTGCGGGTTCCTCTCCAACCCGGGCGATGAGGCGCTGGCCATGGATGAATCCCATCAGTATTCCATGGCGGAGGCCATTGCGCGCGGGGTAGTCAATTACTACCAGGCATACAACTAATCGTCAGCAGCCGGATGGGGGTTCCTGTCCGGCTGCTGCTGTGTATAGACGGCACACCCTCAAATCGCTACCCGATTTTCAACAGGCTTTGCCTGTTTGCGCATAAAATGCGCTGTGCGCCGTCTATGAAGCCCTACCGCACGGCCGCTTCGCGGCACACTGCGGCATGATATGCCACAGTGTTGAAAAGAAGCATTGGCTTCTTTTCAAGTGCGTTGACTATAAAAATCCAATGAAAAAAGAAGGTTTGACCATGAGAAAAAGGATTATCGACGGGCATGCCCATATTTTCCCTCAAAAAATTGCCGAGAAGGCGGTGGCTTCCATCGGCGGCTTTTACGATCTGGAAATGCGCGCCGGCCGCGGTACTGGGGAAGCTTTGCTGGAAAGCGGCGGGAAAATCGGGACGGAGCGGTATCTGGTTTGTTCCACCGCAACCCATCCCGGACAGGTGCAGAGCATCAATGACTTTATCCTGGAGGAAACCCGGAAGCATCCGGAATTTGTGGGGTTTGCTACCCTTCATCCGGAGATGGAGGGACTGGAGGAGGAATTCGGACGGATTTTGGAACGGGGCTATGCCGGGATCAAGCTGCATCCGGATTTCCAGCAGTTTGCTATCGATGACGAGCAGGCCTTCCCGATTTACCGGATGGCGGCGGAAACGGGGCTTTTTATCCTGTTCCATACCGGGGACGCGCGGTATGAATTTTCCAGCCCGCGGAAGCTGGCGGCCGTGACGGAAAAATTCCCCAGCCTGTTCTGTATCGCGGCGCATTTCGGGGGATACCAGCGTTGGCAGGAAGCTTACGACTGCTACGAAAGCCCCCGGATTTATATGGACACTTCCAGTGCGCTGTTCCGGCTGACGGAGGAGGAAGCGCTCCGGTTTTTTGAAAAATTTGGCTGGGATCACTTCTTCTGGGGCACCGACTTTCCCATGTGGAAACACGAGGAGGAGCTGGCACGGTTTGAGGCGCTCCCGTTGGGCAGGGAGGCGCAGGAGGCGATCCTGGCGGGGAACTTTGCCCGCGTGATTTTGAAGGAGCCGGATGGGGTTTTAAATTTGTAAAAAATATTTCTTAAATTGCTCATTTTACATTGAAAATAATTTAACACTATAGTATAATGAATATGACTTTGATATTTTTATGTCGAAAAATCAACAAGAAGGAGAGACGGATATGATTGATTGGGGATTTTCACTGGCCGTTGTCATTACAGGTCTGGTCGTCGTATTTGCGGTGCTGGTCATTCTGGTGCTATTGTGCAGCATAATGGGTTCCGTTTTCAAATCGATGAATAGTAAAAAAGACAGCAAGCCGGAAGCTCCGAAACCAGAAAAGAAAGCAGAGATTTCCAGAACTGCGGCTCCGATGAAAGCAGCGGCGCCGGTGGTGGAGGCTGGGATCCCGGGCGAGGTCGTCGCGGCTATTTCTGCGGCGGTTTCCTGTATGATGGGTTCGAACCAGGCGTTTGCAGTCCGTAAAATCAGCCGTGCAAAAGGCGGGCGTCCGGCATGGAATGCGGCGGGGATTGCGGAAAATACACATCCTTTTTAAATAAGCGCCTCTTTTACACCGCGGCAACCTGACATTCTAATAAGGAGAGTACAGATTTAATATGTTTGAAGTATTTATCGAAACGATCCAGGGCATTTGGGGATCTTCCGGACTTCGCGTGCTGGTTGAAACGATCGACTGGCAGGCGGTGCTGATGATCGCTATTTCTTTTGTACTGATGTACCTGGCTATTGTCAAAGGCTTTGAGCCGCTGCTGCTTCTGCCGATCGCGTTTGGTATGTTTTTGACCAACCTGCCGATGGCAGAAATGTTCCATATGGAGTTTTTCACCGACCCCAAGGGCAACATCCCGTGGGGGGAGCTGCTCCATGACGGCGGCTTGCTGGACTTTTTGTATATCGGCGTCAAGCTGGGGATTTATCCGTCCTTGATCTTCCTTGGAATCGGTGCAATGACAGACTTTGGTCCGCTGATTGCAAACCCGAAATCCTTCCTGCTGGGTGCGGCTGCACAGGCGGGTATCTTCCTGACTTTCCTGGGCGCAATTGCGTTGGGCTTCAGCTATGATATTGCTGCGGCGATCGGGATTATCGGCGGCGCGGACGGCCCGACGGCGATTTACGTAGCAAAAACCCTTGCACCGACCCTGCTGGGTTCGATTGCAATTGCGGCTTATTCCTATATGGCGCTGGTTCCGATGATCCAGCCGCCGATCATGAAAGCCTTGACCACCAAGAAGGAACGTGCGGTTGTGATGCAGCAGCTCCGTCCGGTAACAAAAACCGAGAAGATCCTATTCCCGATTTTTGTTACCCTGATTATTTCGCTGCTGGTTCCGTCGGCTACCCCGCTGCTGGGTATGCTCATGCTGGGCAACCTGATGAAGGAAAGCGGCATGGTAGACCGTCTGGTAAAAACCGCGCAGAATGAATTGATGAATATCGTCACGATTTTCCTGGGTGTTTCGGTTGGTGCAACGGCGACAGCCAACTACTTCCTGACTTGGGAAACCATCAAGATTATCGTTTTGGGCCTGATCGCATTTTGTATGGGTACGGCCTGCGGTGTCCTGTTTGGTAAGGTTATGTACATTGCTACCAAGGGTAAGGTCAACCCGCTGATCGGCTCGGCCGGGGTATCGGCGGTTCCGATGGCGGCCCGTGTATCTCAGAAAGTCGGTGCCGAGGAAAACCCGACCAACTTCCTGCTCATGCACGCCATGGGTCCGAACGTTGCCGGCGTTATCGGTTCTGCGGTTGCGGCAGGTGTCCTGCTGAGTATTTTCGCATAAAATTTGATTGAAAAACCCGCTGGAGGATCTCTCCGGCGGGTTTTTCTTTTGCAGGGCTTTCCACAACATTGAGAAAAGCTTGTGGAAACCCGTGTGGAAAATAGAGTCTGAAAATGCCTGTGAAAGAAAGCGGATCCTGAAAAATATACGCAATGTTATGTCTTTTCCGACAGATTTCCACAGGAAAGCGCGAAAGCGGCTGCTGACGAAATGGGCAGTTTTCCACCTTTTCCACTGAGTTTTCCACCAGTGTTGGAAATAGAGGAGCGTTTTGGGGGAAAAATATCCTCAAATAAGGCAGATTTGTAAACAAGATGTATAGATTACAGCTTTCTTGTTCATAATGAGCAGAGATTTGATGGTTTTGGTGTGAAAATACGCAATTTGCCAAAAAAGCCGGACATATAATCGAGCGTTTTCCACTGGACTTTGAACAGGATATGTGAAAAACAGGGTGGGGAGGGATCCTTCTGCTGAAAGGTGTCAATAAGCGGATCGTGGAGATCAATTATACCAGGGATGATTTTATTGAGCGGGCGATCTTGATTTTAAATCCGGAGAACAGCGGGATGTCGGAACAGGTTGCGCGGGAAAAAGCGGGCCACTATATGCAGGGAGTGCTTGCAACAGCGGGGAAAGCGCGGCCCCGCGCCCGGTTCCGGGCTTTTCTCTGGGTGCTGCTGGGTGCTGGGATCGGGGCGGCTGTATCGGCGCTCTGCCTGCTTTTATGAGGGGGAGTCCGGTCGGGAGCCGGAGGAACATCCCGGCCGATCGGGGGATACTCCCCTTGAAAGCGTATACGCGCGACGGCTCTCAGAACTGCCTTCTGTTATGCCCTAGAAGCAGAGGCTTCTAAGGTCTGCAACGCGGTCGCCTACGCTGATCGGGAATCCAAGGGGACTCCCTTGGCGCATTTCTTTTTCCCATTTCTTTGGGCGTCCAAAGAAATGGGACGGGGCGTGGGGTGCGGAGCCCCACAAATCAGCACGGGTAAGCAGGGCTTCGCCCTGCATCCGAATGCGAGGCCCATGCCGTCCCCAGACCCCCGGATACAACAGCACAGAAAGAAAGCCTCCCTGCGGACGAGCCGTCCCGGTCCGACACCGGATGAACGCAGCTCGTGGACTGCTTCTCTTCAACGTTTGATTCTTTTATAAAATGCGTGGGAGGACACTCTCAACTTAGGGAAAAGGATTGTCAATCCTTGAAGATTCAGGTATAATAGAGTCAATATGGATGAAAAAATGCCGGCTGCGCTTTTTCATCCAGCTGCTGCCCTTTTGAGGCTGCGCGGAATACAGGACAGAAAATCGGAGACCAGATTATGGAACAGACTTCGCAGAAAGAATATATTGTCGGCCGGAACGCCGTATTGGAGGCCTTGAAAGCCGGGCGGGGAATTGATACCGTCTATGTGCTGGAAGGCGATCACAAAGGCAGTATCGGGAAAATCATTTCCCTGGCGAAAGACGCTGGGGCTGTCGTAAAACAGGCAGGGCGGCAGAAACTGGATCAGTTGGCGGAAGGGGTCCCTCACCAGGGGGTTGCGGCATCGTTCGCCTGTGCGGAATATGTAGGGCTGGAGGAGCTTCTTTCCGCTGCGGAGAAAAAGGGGAGATCCCCCTTCCTGGTGATCGCGGATGAAATCGAGGACCCGCACAACCTGGGAGCGATTATCCGGACGGCAGAGGCCTGCGGGGCAGATGGGCTGATTCTGCCCAAACGCCGGAGCGCCTCCCTGAATGCAACGGTCTATAAGACCAGCGCCGGGGCGGCAAGTGTGCTTCCGGTAGCGCGGGTCGCGAACCTGGTGTCCTGTATCCGGGAACTGAAAAAGCACGGCATTTGGATTTACGGCGCGGAGATGGAAGGTTCTCCTTGGGACCAGCTGGATTTTACCGGGGGAACAGCGCTGGTGATCGGCTCGGAGGGGAAAGGGCTTTCCCGCCTGGTGAAAGAAGAATGTGATTTTTTGGCAACCCTGCCCATGTTCGGGCAGATCAATTCACTGAATGCGTCCGTAGCGGCGGGGATCCTTCTGTATGAGGTGGTTCGTCAGCGCGGCAAACAATAGGGAACAAGGGGAAGGGACATGGCGGAAAGACAGCTGACAGTAGACGATATTATGGCGGAACTGGAATTAAAGCGGGCAAAAGACCAGCAGCGGGTTCCAAAACAACAGGATATGGGCCGGATTGACGAAATTGTCCGGGAGATCCTGACCCAGAAAAAAGAAAGGGAACTCAAACAGGAAAACCGGCCGATGACTTCCCGCGAAAAAGCGGAGCTGGAAAAAGAAATCCGTGTACAGACGAAAACCCTGACCCGGCAGCTGGCCAAGCAGCAGAAAAAACGTGCCAAGCAGGACCGTCAGGAGGAAAAATGGCTGGATACGGTGCTGACCCGGGAAACCCAGCCGGTTCAGCCAAAGCCGGAACCGGTTCAGCCGGAACCTGAAATCCGGCTGAACCGGGTGCAGAAGGAACAGCAGGTCAAGCGGCATCCCTCGCCGCGGTCTGCCGAGGTGGAGGAAGAGCGGGTGCTGGCCCGGAAGCTCAAGCTGGAAAAATTGAGCAACACAGCGCACGGGCAGCGTCTCCGGAACCAGGTCATGGATATCACCAGCCATTTCGGGAATGTCCGGATGGAGGATTCATCGGTGGAGGCTGGCTATGCCAAAACGCAGATTACACCAGTGAATTATAAAGAATATAAATCCAGCCGGAACCGTAAAATAGACAGCTTTGTCCTGAATGCGGAACGCCGCCCGCCCAGCACGGAGGAGCTTCCGCCCGAATTGCGGGAACAGCTTACAGAGGGGAAGGGGATGCGCTTTTCTTCGGCTCCGGATGGTCTGGGGGAGAGGGTTTCAGAGGCATCCCCGCAGCGGGATTCAGGGCGCCGTTTCCGGGATGAAGAGGAGGAATATCAGCCGGAACCGGCGATCGAATACACGGACCGTTCCATGACGGAGGAAATTACAGAATATCTGGGACAGCAGCGCGCGGCTGTCCGTACCGGATTGGTTTTGACCTGCCTGGAGAGTGTGTTCGCCATTTTGCTTTCAGTGCTGAAGCGGGAGAACGGGCGGCTGTTTTTGTTTGGCAGCATGGAGATTTCGCCGCAGGTTTATGCGGTAGTCAACGCCTGCCTGCTGGTTTTGGCGCTGGCCAGCGGGTTTTTAATGGTCAAGAACGCGTTTGCCAGCATTGCGCGGCGGCAGCCAAGCAAGGATGTGCTCTGCATGGTGACGGTGCTGTTTTGCCTGGGCATGAATCTTGCGCTCTGCTTTCAGCCGGAAAACCTGCTGACTCGGAATGTACATCTTTATACGCCGGCAGCCGTGCTGCTGATCTTTTTCAATTATCTGGGCCGTGGGCTGAATATCAAGCGGGTTTCGGATAATTTTGCGCTGGTGTCGGGCGAGCAGGAACAATATGGGGTACTCGGGGTGCCGAATATGGATATCGCCGCGGAGATGACCGCCCGTATGCTGGACAATGATGAGGATCCCTGCTTGATGCGGAATGTCAAAACCGGTTTCTTTGATAATTTCCTGCTTTATTCATTCGGCCCGGATCTCGGCGATAACATGAGCCGGACGGTTTTGCTGTTGTTGATCCCGGCAGGATTTGCCCTGGGCGCGGCCGGTTATGGGCTGACGAAGGATATTTATGTGGCGCTGACACTGCTCTGCGGCACGCTGGTGCTCTCTACCGGCTTTTTAAGCAGCCTGGTAACGGCGTTCCCTCTCCGGGACAGTGCCAGTGTGACCCGGCGCTATAACGGGGTTCTGGTTGGCTATGATGCAGTGGAGCAGACCCGGGACGCCAATGCGGTGCTGATTGACGCGGTAGACCTGTTCCCTCCGCAGGGGATTGTCCTGTACGGGATCAAGACCTTCCAGGCGGGAAGGATCGACGACGCGATCCTGGATGCGGCGAGTGTTTGCTGCACCGCCAACAGCATTTTCCGGCATATTTTCCTGGGGATCATTAACAACAATACGGCTTTGCTGAAAAAGGTGGACAGTGTCCAGTACGAGGATCAGATGGGGCTTTCGGCCTGGGTGGATGACAAGCGGGTGCTGATCGGCAACCGCGCCCTGATGATTAACCATTCTATTGCGGTACCCAAACAGAACTATGAGCGGAAATATCAGAATTCCGGGCAGGAAGTCATCTACCTTTCTTCCGGCGGGGATCTCTGCGCGGCGTTTATTGTGGGGTTCCAGGCGGATCCCAGCGTGATGGATGTTGTCGGCCTGCTGGCACGGAACAACCTGGTTGCTGTCGTGCGGACCATGGATTCCTGTGTGTCCGAGATGCTGCTGGCAGAGCTTTTCCAGACGGATCCCCGTCTTTTTAACGTTCTTCCTTCCCGACTGCATCCGGATTATGACAGCCTGGTGCGGGAGGTCCTGCGCTGCAACACCCCGATTGGGAACGACGGCTCGCTCTTCGGGTATATTGTGTCCCTTTGTACAGCGAAGAAACTGTTCGGCTGTGTGCGGCTGGGCGGGCTGTTGTATGTACTGAGTGTGATCATCGGCGTGGCCCTGCTGGGCGTACTCTTCGCAGCCGGACGGCTCAGTGGGTTCGGGAGTTTGGCGCTGCTGATTTATCTGGCTGTATTCCCGTTAATTTACTGGATTTATCAAAAAAATATGCGCCTGTAATACGGCGTTTCCAACTATAGGGCTGGGATGAAGAAAAATCCCCGCCCTATTTGTCTATTATGCACAAAAAATTCGTCAGATATTTTTCGCACAATATCCCAAAATTTAGTCTTACCCGTTGTAATGACTGTCAAAATATGATATGATTTAAAAAATGGGAATGCGATTTATGGAGAATATGTACAAAGGCAAACGGGCAAAGTTTGCTTTTGGGAGTAAAAAAGGGTGTTTCCCGCGCGGATATCCCTTGTTTCCGATTCCCTGGACTCGCGCGGAGAAATGGTGATTGAAATGAAACAGTATACGTCAGACAAAATTAAAAACGTTGCCATTGTTGGCCACGGCGGATCCGGTAAAACGACCCTGGCAGAAGCGCTGCTCTATATGACTGGCGCCAGCGACCGTTTGGGAACCGTTGGCGAGGGGAATACCGTTTGCGATTACGATCCGGAAGAAATCAAGCGGAAAGCGTCCATCAGCCTGACGGTTGCACCGTACGAATATAACGATGTAAAAGTGAACCTCATCGACACGCCCGGCCTGTTCGACTTTATCACCGGGCAGCATGAAGGCGTGCGTGCGGCGGATTCCATTTTGCTGACGGTTTCAGGGAAGTCCGGCGTGAGTGTTGGCACGAAAAAGGCGTATAAGCGTGCAAAACGGATGGGGAAATCCCGGATGATGTTTATCGGGAAGCTGGACCGTGAAAGCGCGGACTTTTATAAGGTGCTGGAACAGCTGAAAGCCACCTTCGGCCCGTCCGTCTGCCCGTTGGTTGTACCGTTTTATAATGATAAAAAAATCGAATGCTATATCGACCTGCTTCAGATGAAAGCCTACAGCTATACCGGTGGCAAGGCGAAGGAAGTGCCGCTGCCTGAAACGGAGCACCGTCTGGAAGGGCTGATAGCCGCAGTTTCGGAGGCGGTAGCTGAAACAGATGAGGCGCTGTTTGAAAAATTCTTCTCCGGTGAAAAATTTACCCAGGAAGAGCTGGTGCAGGGGATCCAGTCCGGGATTAAGGCCGGGACGATCACGCCGGTATACTGCGGTTCCGCGCAGACGCTGGAAGCGATCGACTTGCTGCTCAATGCGGTGTCCACCCTGCTGCCTTCCGCTTCGGAGGCTCCGGCAGAAGCCGGGGAAGCGCCGGATGGCTCCCCCATGGAACTGGCCTGTGACGAAAACGGTCCGGCCGTTGCTTTTGTATTTAAAACAGTCGCCGATCCTTTTATCGGTAAGCTGTCTTATGTAAAGGCGGTATCCGGGAAGCTGGCAGGAGGCTTGGAGCTGATGAATCAGACGACCGGCCAGAGCGAGAAACTCGGGAAAATCATCCTGCTCCGGGGTAAAAAGCAGGAAGATACGCCGGTTCTTGCCGCCGGGGATATTGGCGCCATTGCAAAACTCTCTGCCAACACAGGCGATACGCTGGCGAACAGCTGTGAAATCCGGTTGGAAAAAGCAAAATTCGACGCACCTTCCTTCTCTATGGCTGTCCGGCCAAAGGCAAAAGGGGACGAAGCGAAAATTTCTCAGGCGATTTCCCGCCTGTTGGAGGAAGATGCCTCCCTTTCGTTTGAAACGAATGCGGAAACCCATCAGCAGATTATTTCGGGTATTGGCGAGCAGCATTTGGATGTCGCAATAGCCAAGCTCAAGAGCAAATTCGGCGTGGAGGTTACCTTGGAAGCCCCGATCGTAGCTTACCGCGAAACGATCCAGAAGAAAGTGCGGGTTCAGGGCAAGCATAAGAAACAATCGGGCGGCCATGGCCAGTTCGGGGATGTATGGATCGAATTCGAACCTTGTGACAGCGATTCCCTCGAATTTGATCAGAAGGTTGTCGGCGGTGCAGTGCCAAAGAATTTCTATCCGGCGGTTGAAAAGGGCCTGC
>CANSRB010000032.1 GCA_947649285.1 uncultured Clostridia bacterium | reverse complement strand
CGGTTTCTGAGCGGCGTTTACGTGTTCAGCGCCTTTGTATACACGCAGACGGCGGAGCTGGTTTCTGCCCAGAACGGAATCAGGAAGCATGCCCTTCACAGCCAGGGTAACGACTCTTTCCGGCGTTTTAGCGAGCATTTCGCCGGCGGTGGTTTCTTTCAGATTGCCGATCCAGCCGGTATGGCGGTAGTATTTTTTCCCCAGCAGCTTGTTGCCGGTCAAGGCAACCTTCGCCGCGTTCAGGATGATGACATGGTCGCCGCAGTCCACATGAGGGGTGAAGTCCGGTTTGTGTTTGCCGCGCAGGATGGTTGCAGCTTTTACAGCGACACGGCCCAGCGGAACGCCGGCAGCGTCCAGGATATACCATTTACGGCTTACGTTTTTCGCATTTGCCATAGTAGTTGACATAGATTTTACCTCCAGTTTTTTGGGGAGCGTCCGGCTCCCGACAAACAGGACGGCGCTCAAGCATGGGTTCTATTATAACGGGCGGAAGGAGGTTTGTCAAGAATGAAAACTCAAGTTTTTTAATTTAGACCCTTTATTCTCTTGAAATCTCTTGTTTTTACTCATTTTCTCTTGGTTTCTCATGGAACATTTCATTTTTTGAAAAACTGTCGAAATACCCGTAAACAGGGGTGTTCCATGTAATTCTTTAGCCATTTTGTACTGATTCTTAATAAAACGATGCAGTCGTTTTATTAAGCCGCAGAATGCGGTTCGGCGGCGTATCACGCCGCGATAAAAAGATTTGTATCTTTTTATCAAGAAATAGGATTATCTTTGAATGGAGGGACGTTTCACTGAAAAAAGGAAAGGGCTTTCTGCAAAGCCCTTTCCTCCGATACCCAAAGCGATTAGATTGCTTTTTTCAGTTCGTATTCCAAGCATCCCTCGACTTGCTGGGCGATTCCGTCCATATGCCGGGCGATGGCGTGAAAATCCGTAGTGACCGGGCGGGGATTTTCACGCAGCAGCTCCTCGGTTAAGCGGAATTTCAGTTCCATAATTTCCTGTTCCCGCTGGTGCAGCCGCGTCATCAGGCTGCCGTCAAAGTTATACAGCCAATATTGCTGGGAATGGTGTTCTTTCATATTTTTCATCAATTCCTGGCCGTAGTGACCAAGCGGGGTGGATTCCCCCGTATGGACATACAAACAAGGGAGTGTGCTGCGTTCTTGAGATAACATAGGGGACTCTCTCCAATCTGTAAAGGATCATTCGGCCTTTTGAAAACCAGGAAATTTGTTTTGTCTGCTGTTTCCTGAAGGCCACAATTGCATTATATCAGGTAATTTTGAACAAACTATAACCTTCGTGCCGATATTTTGTATCCCTTCTGTAAATCTCTTTTTTATTTGGATTCCGATTCGGTAATCCCCATCTTTTTAAAATATTCATAGGTAGAATAGTGGTGTGCGCGGTTGTAGCGCCGCAGCTCCAGCGGAGGAGTTTCATCGCCGGCTAAACGATTGACCTTTTCCTCACAGGTCAAGATGACTTCAAACCCCATCTCCTCCAGGATCGGACGGCTTTCCTTACAGAGCGCGCCGAAGGGGTAGGCGAAGATGATGGGCCGGATCCCGGTTTCTTCCTGGATTTTCTGGTTCAGTTTCCCGATATCGGCATAAAGGGCGCGGGCATATTCCTCGGCGGACTCCCCTTCACGGATCCGGATGCCATACCGTTCCGAATCCGGGCCATTCCGGTGGAGGTTATAGGTGTGGTTGCCCAGTTCAAATACGCCGCTTTCGGCCAGCTCCTTCAGCTGGGCCCAGCTAAGATAGGAATAGCGGATATGGCGGGGTTCATCCGGATTGGAAAACTGGTCGGCAGAACTGCCGATTACGGATACCACAGCCTTCATCCCATATTTTTTCAATAGCGGGTAGGCGTATTGATAAACGCTTTCATACGCATCGTCAAAGGTGATTAAAACGGGCTTTTCAGGAAGAGGGGCATCTTCGGACAGGTAATCCAGCAGTTCTTGTACCGAGATGGAGGTGTAGCCGCACTGCTGGAGGTAGCGGAGGTCTTCTTCAAATTGAGCCGGGGAGGTGATATAGTCGTTCCACTGGGAGGACTCCTCCAGCAGATGATGGTACATGACAACCGGCAGTTCGAGGATGGTTTCATCTTCCTGGTCCCAAACGCGTTCGGCTTGGAGCACAGCCGGAGCGGATTTTTCTGCGGCTAGCAAGGCCCCAAACAGGCAAACAGCAAGAAGAACGGTAATAATGCGATAGTCCATTTTGATAACCATGAATCAGGATTCCCCTTTCCCAGACCGAACAGATTCACCCACAGTCTATTCCGGGAAATGGGGGATTATACGGGATTCGTTAGGATTCTACAATACTTCCGTCGCTGACCCGGATCCTTCGGGGGATACGTGCCGCGATCCCGTTGTCGTGGGTAATCAGGATAATGGTTTTCCCCTGACGGTTCAGCTCGCAGAGGATTTCCATGACGGCGTCTCCGGCCTTGGTATCGAGGTTCCCAGTGGGTTCGTCTGCCAGCAGCAGCGGAGGGGAGGCGGCAATTGCCCGGGCAATCGCGACCCGCTGCTGCTGCCCGCCGGACATTTCGAAAGGGAGGTGGGTCAGCCGGTTTCCCAGCCCGACCCGCCGGAGGGCGTCTACAGCCAGGCGGTGGCGTTCGGCGCGGCGCATCCGGCGATATGCCAAAGGAAGCTCCACATTTTCAACGGCGGTGAGGCTGGAAATCAAATTGAACCCCTGGAAAATAAAGCCGATCTTCTGGTTCCGGATGACGGAAAGTGCGTCGTCTGACAGGGTGGAAACATCCTCCCCGTCCAGATAATACTGCCCGCTGTTGGGGACATCCAGACAGCCGAGCAGGTTCATGAGGGTGGATTTCCCCGAACCGGAGCTGCCGACAATCGCGACAAAATCCCCGGTGCAAACAGAGAGGCTGATTTGTTTGAGGGCTTCGACCTGGTTTTCCCCGGGATTATAGGTTTTGCAGACATTGCGAAGTTCAATGAGCGGGGCGGCGGGATGGGTGAGACAGGGCATGACGGTCCTCCTTTATGGGATTGGTTTTCTTAGTATAATACGATTTCCTGATAAAAAAACTTTTTAAGTTTTTTTATCGTGGCGCTGCACACCGCCACGCCGGAGTTCCAGGAAAAGTATTGTCAACGTTCTCAGCGGCGAAGCCGCTGAGCCGCAGAATGCGGCCCAATAAAAGCATTTCGTTCTTTTATTAAGAATTAGTATAACCCAAAAAGGCGGTTGGCTTCCGGAATTGTTCGCCGTGCGAGGAATTGAAAAATTCGCCAAAGGGTGTTATACTGTTAAAGGATTTTTGAAAGTGCTGTCAGAATCCGTCCATTTGCCCTTTTCAGATTTTCCACGATGACAGAAAGGATATGAAATTATGGAACCTGAATCGACGCGCCGTCCTGCCCTTGAGGTGGATGGCCTGACCAAACAGTATAAAACGGTTCTTGCCGCAAATCAGGTGCGGTTTGAGGTGTGGCCGGGAGAAATTTTTGCGCTGATCGGCCCGAATGGGGCCGGAAAGACTACCACCATCCGGATGATTTCCACCCTGCTTCAGCCGACTTCGGGCGACGCTCGGGTAGATGGCTTTTCTGCCGTGCAGGAGGCTGCCCGGGTGCGGGAGCGGATTACCTATTTGCCTGATGAAGCTGGGGCCTATAAAAATATGACCGGGCGGAAGTATCTCCAGTTTATGGCGGCCTTATTTTCAAACGACCGTGCAGAGCAAAAACGCTGTGTAGAGATGGCGGAGGAGATCTGCGGGCTGGGCGCCCGCTTGAAAGAGAAGATTTCCAGCTACAGCCGGGGAATGAGCCGGAAACTGCTCCTGGCACGGGCGGTGATGACCCGGCCCAGCCTGGCGATTCTGGACGAGCCGACTTCCGGGCTGGATATCCTCAACGCGCTGGAAATCCGTCGGATGATCCAGGGGTTGGCCGATGAGGGGATGGCTTTTTTAATCTCCAGCCATAATATGCTGGAAATCGAGTACTTGTCGGACCGGGTCGGTATCATCAGCAAAGGGGTGCTGCATTGCGTAGGGCGTCCGGATGAGCTGAAAGCTTCTGCGGGGGCTAAGAATCTGGAAGAGGTTTTTGAAAAGGTGGTGCAGGAATATGAAGTTCGTTAATCTGCTGAAAAAAGAGCTGCGGGAATTGATTACCCTGCAAACGGTCCTTTCGCTGGTAATCAGCATGGTGATTTTCGGATTGCTGGGCGGAACGATTGGGTCACTTACAGATTCGATCAATGAAAAGATGGGAAGCGTCGCGGTGGCGGATTTGGATCAAAGTGAAGCTTCTGCCCAACTGCTGGAGGATATTCAGAGCGCCGGCTTTGAGGTGGTTGCGCTGGATCCGGAGGATTCGGAGCCTCCCGTGGATCAGGCAGAGGATTATGCGCATTCTTCCTGTTTGGTGATTCCCAAAGGGTTTGGGACAGCGCTGGAGGAAGGGCGCCCAGCCCCGCTGGAGGTTTCCAGTAAGATGGCAGGCTTTTCGATTTTTTCCGGTATGGATCAATCGGCTTCAGCGGCGGCAGACGCGGCGGTTTCCATCCTGTCCTCCCGTTTGCTTCAGGAGGGGCTGACAGAGGGGATGGATCCGGTGTTTGCGGTTCAGCCGCTCCAGATTACCGAAACGACCTCTGCCAACGGGCAGACGGCGGAAATCAGCGGGCAGGTGATTCAGTCCATGGGGATGCAGCAGGGCTTTTTCATCCCGATGGTGGTATTTATTATGATTACCTTTGCCACCCAGCTGAACATCTCCGCGATTGCGAATGAAAAAAGCGATAAGACGCTCGAAACGCTGTTGTCTGCGCCAGTATCCCGGCTTTCGGTTTTAGCGGCGAAGATGTGCGCTTCCGGGCTGGCTTCGTTGGCAATGTCGGCGGTATATATGATCGGGTTAGGCAGTTATATGGGCGGTATGATGGGAAGCGCAGATTTATCAGGTGATGCGGAGGCCGCCCAATCGGTTGCGGATGCGATGCAGAAGCTGGGGCTTTCCATGTCGGCAGGGCAGTTTTTCCTGCTGGGTGTGCAGCTCTTTTTGACGATTTTGATTACATTGGCTGTCAGCATGATTCTGGGCGCGCTGGCGAAGGATGTGAAATCCTCACAGGGGCTGATCGCACCGCTGATGTTTGCGGCGATGATTCCTTATATGGTCACGCTGTTCACGGATATTTCTTCCCTTCCGGCGGCAGTACAGGTGCTGCTGTACCTGGTCCCGTTTACCCATACGTATACCGCTTCGGCAAACCTGCTGTTCGGCAATATCGGGGTATTTTATCTGGGGCTGGCTTATCAGGCGGTTCTGCTGGCGGCGACCCTGTTTTTAGCGGTGCGGATTTTTTCGAGCGACCGTATTTTTACCATGACGCTCCAATTCTCCGGGAAAAAGAAAAAGGCGGCCCGGGAGGAATAGCGGCCCGCGCGGCGGCTTTATGGATGAAATAAGCCCCTGGCAGGGCGCTGAAAGGAGGGGCTGAATGGGCCTATTCAAACCTGCGGTGAGCCGGCCGGAGCATCATCCGGTTTATCGGATCATGCTTCCGATGGAGCGCACCGGGATTCCCGCCTTGCGCACGTTTGGACATACGGCCGGGCCTGAAGCAGGGCTGCCGATGATCGAGCACCGGCATAAAGATAAATTTGAATTTGTCCTGCTGATTAAAGGGATCCAGCAGCATGCGGTTTCCGGCGTCAGCTATACCCTGTACGGCGGCCAGGCTTTTGCGGTGCGTCCGAATGAGCCGCATAGCTGTGTGCAGAATTGCGGAGAATACAGCGAGCTGCTCTGGTTCCAATTGGACGCTTTTGGCCCGGAGGGGTTTTTGGGGCTGTCTGGCCGGGATGCGCAGACGCTGTACGACCTGCTGACCGGTTTTTCCGCGCGGCAGTTTGAGCTTTCCCGCCGGCTGATCCGGCTGTTCCTGGAGGCGTTTGAGCTGCTTTCCGGGCTGGACTACCAGATGCGGATGAAAGGCCGCGCCCTGTTTTTGTTCTGCCTGCTGAACCTGCTGGAATCCAGCGCGGTAGTCACGGCGCTTTCCGACCCGATTGACAAGGCCAAGCAGTATATCCTGCGCCATATCCAGGAAGCGATTGATATGGACGAATTGCTGTTGGCCAGCGGGCTTCCGATGGCGGAATTCCGGGAGGAGTTTTCCGCACAGATCGGGATGACGCCCCGCGAATTTATCCAGGTTCAGAAGGTTGAGGCATCCCGCCCGCTGGTTGCGGCGGGGATGACGCCGGCAGATGTGGCGTATGAGTTCCATTTTTCTTCCCCTTCTTATTTTAAATTGCTGTTCAAGCGGGTTATGGGCATGAGCATGAAGCAGTATTACCGGAAATCCCAGAAAGAAAAGGAAGAAAAGCAGCTGCTGGTGAAATAATAAGAACAGGCCGGCAGAGTGCAGGGCCTTTTGAACCCAGAACCTGTATTCACAACCGGAAAACGCCGTCTGGCCGGGCCTTTTCCTGGCATACTGCGTTCATTTTCCTTGCCATACGCCAGTATGGCTGCAAAAAATCGCCTTGTCTGCCGGGAAAATCCCTCGGTTATCCGGCATCCCCGGCTATGAATACAGGTTCTTAGGCTTTAGAGAAAGCAGGTAAAAAAATGAATTTATATGAAAAAATCCTCCGTGGAGAAGAGCAGATGTCCCTGGTCGGGCTGGGCTATGTCGGAATGCCGATTGCGGTGGCCTTTGCCCGGAAGGTGCCGGTGATCGGGTTCGATCTGAACCGGCGCAAAATTGAACAGTATCGGAGCGGCGTGGATCCCACCTGCGAAGTGGGGGATGAAGCCGTCCGGACCTCTAAGGTGCAGTTTACCTCTGAGGAATCGGATCTGAAAAAAGCGAAATTCCATATTGTAGCAGTGCCGACCCCGATTAACTTGGATAAAACGCCGGATCTTTCCCCTGTGGAGAATGCCAGCCGGATCGTTGGCCGGAATTTGGCAAGAGGTTCGATTGTGGTTTATGAATCCACGGTTTTCCCAGGGGTGACGGAGGATGTCTGCGTGCCGATCCTGGAGCAGGAATCCGGCCTGAAATGCGGCGAAGATTTTAAAATCGGCTATTCTCCCGAGCGGATCAACCCGGGGGATAAGGTACACCGTCTGGAAAATATTGTGAAGATTGTTTCGGGCATGGACGGGGAAACTCTGGAAATTGTGGCCAAAATGTATGAGCTGGTCGTAGAGGCCGGGGTGTATCGTGCGTCGTCGATCAAGGTAGCCGAGGCGGCCAAGGTTGTGGAAAACTCCCAGCGGGATATCAATATTGCGTTTATGAACGAATTGGCGCTGGTGTTTGACAAAATGGGGATTGATACGCATGAAGTCGTAGAAGCCATGAATACCAAGTGGAACGCGCTCCGGTTTTATCCGGGGCTGGTGGGCGGGCACTGCATTGGGGTGGACCCGTATTACTTTATTTATCAGGCGGAAATGCTGGGGTATCATTCGCAGATTATTGCGGCCGGGCGGAAGATTAACGATTCGATGGGCAAATTCGTTGCAGAAGCGACGGTCAAACAGATTATCCAAGCCAATAAACGGGTCAAAGGCTCGCGGGTTGGAATCTTCGGCTTTACCTTTAAGGAAAATTGCCCGGATACCCGTAATTCCAAGGTGATTGATATTATCGAGGAACTGCGGGAATACGGTGTTTTTCCCATGGTATTGGACCCGGCGGCGGATGCGGAGGAAGCCCGGCAGGAATATGGGATTGAAATTTCGCCGCTTTCCGAGGCGAAAAACCTGGATGTTGTATTGCTGGCGGTAGCGCACCGGGAATTTACTGCGCTTTCCTTGGAAGAGATCGGCCGGTTTTTCCGTCCGGAGGATCCGGTTTCGGAGCGGGTTCTCATCGACGTTAAATCCATCCTGAACGCGGAGGAAGTCCGTGCGGCGGGATATCGTTATTGGCGGTTATAGTCAACGCACTTGAAAAGAAGCATTGGCTTCTTTTCAACACTGCGGTAGGGCTTCATAGACGGCGTACAGCGCATTTTATGCGCGAACAGGCAAAGCCTGACCCTCAAATCGGGCATCGATTTGAGGGTGTGCCGACTATATAGGTTCAGCGGGGTTTACCGGGAACAGACCGTCCGATGCTTCAATACACAGCAGGCTTTTTGAAAGGAGGAGCAGGATGAGCAAAAAATCCGGGATTTTTGTCTTGGCGGCTCTGTTATGGGGGCTGTTTATTTTCTTTAATTCACTCCAAACCGGGGAGGTTTCCACCCAGATGAGCGACGCCGTCGTGTTCCGGCTACCGGACTGGCTTCGTTGGATCGATCTGGATACCTTGATTATGCTGGTGCGGAAAACGGCGCACTTTATGGAATACGCCTTGCTTTCCCTGCTGGTGAGCCTGTCTTTTTTCCACAGCGGCGGGCTCCGGCCCAGGAATATCGGGAATATCCTGTTTCCCTGCCTGCTTTGGGCTGTGGCGGATGAATTTATTCAAACATTTGTCGAAGGGCGTACCGGCCTGGTCCGGGATGTCCTGATTGACTTTGGGGGCGTGCTTTTCGGGTTGATTTTAACCGCCCTGCTGGTTTGGGTCCGGCGGCGGTGGAAAAAACGGAAACGTTCTTTTAAGTGGTAATTTTTATTCAGAAAGGAATCATCTATGCAGCGTCTCCTTGGCTATATGCGGAAGGCAATACAGGAATTTGACATGATTCAGGACGGGGATCGGATTGCCGTCGGCGTATCCGGGGGAAAGGACTCGGTAGCGCTGCTCCAGGGCCTGCTTCAATTGAAACGGTTTATTGGGATTGACTATCAGGTGGTTGGAATTACGTTGGATCCCGGCTTTGGCGGTAAGTTCGGCGATTATTCTCCTATTGAGGAGCTGTGCCGGCGGATGGACGCGGAATACCTGGTCAAGCGTACCCAGATTGGGGAAATTGTGTTTGATGTGCGGCAGGAGACCAGCCCATGCAGCCTTTGCGCCCGGATGCGCCGGGGTGCGCTCCATGACACGGCAAAGGAGCTGGGATGCAACAAGATTGCGCTGGGGCACCATTATAACGACGCGGTGGAAACCTTTGTGATGAACCTGTTTAATGAGGGCCGTCTGGGGTGTTTTTCCCCGGTCAGCTATCTTTCCCGGAAGGATCTGACCATGATCCGGCCGCTGGTCTTCGCTCCGGAAAAGGACGTCGCGTCGGCGGTAAGGAAGGCGGGGCTTCCGGTGATCAAAAGCGTCTGCCCGGTGGACGGCGCGACAAACCGGGAAAAAACCAAGGAATTCCTGCGGGAGCGGGAGCGGGAGGATCCTGGGTTTACCTATCGCCTGTTCGGAGCCCTGCGGCGGTCCGGGCTGGACGGCTGGGGATTCACCGGGAGAAGCAGTCCCCGCCGGGATAAAGGGGAGAGGTAGGGTGCATTTTGTTCGGGCGAAAGGGATTTTATCGGCGCAGAACGGGATGAACCTCTACCGCGGCTGTACCCATGGATGTATCTACTGCGATTCCCGGAGCCGTTGTTATCATATGGAACATGACTTCGAGGATATTGAGGTGAAGGAAAACGCCATCGAACTGCTGGAACAGGCCCTGCAGCGGAAACGTGCCAAATGTATGTTGTCTACCGGTGCGATGACGGATCCCTACCTCCCGCTGGAGGACGAAATCTTCAGCGTCCGGAGGGCGCTGGAATTGGCGGATCGGTATGGGTTCGGGTTCACCCTGCAAACCAAGTCGAGCCGGGTGCTGCGGGATCTCGATCTGTTGAAATCCATCCAGAATCAGGGGAAATGCGTCGTCCAAATGACCTTGACTACCTATGACGAGGCCCTGTGCAGAAAGCTGGAACCGAATGTGAGCACGACGAAGGAACGGATTGAAGCGCTGAAGCAGCTGCATGAGGCCGGCATCCCGACAGTGGTATGGCTTTGCCCGATCCTTCCTTTTATCAACGATACCGAGGAAAATATCCGAGGCATCCTGAACGCCTGCGCGGAAGCAGGGGTATTGGGGGTGATTTGCTTCGGGATGGGGCTGACCCTCCGGGAGGGGAACCGGGAATATTTTTATGAGCAGCTGGATCGGCATTTCCCGGGGATGAAGGAACAGTATATCCGGGCTTATGGGATACAGTATGAGCTTCAAAGCCCGCGGAACAGCCGCCTGATGGAGCTCTTCCACCGGTTCTGTGAGGAAGCCGGGATGCTCCACGATAACCGACAGATTTTTACTTATCTGCATACTTGGGAAGAAAAACGGGAATGGGATCAATTGAGCCTGTTTTGAAAGAGGATTCGGCGAAAGGGGGAGGATCATGCGGTTTAAGCGGGTGTATATTGAAATTTCAAATCTCTGCAATCTGCATTGCCGGTTTTGTTCCCCCTTGAACCGGGAGCCGCGCCGGATGCAGGAAGCCGAGTTCCGGCGGGTAATTGAGGAAATCAAGCCTTTTTCCGGTTTTGTTTATTTCCATGTCAAAGGGGAACCCCTCCTGCATCCGGAATTGGAACGTTTTTTGGACATCGCGCACGAAAACGGGATCCGGGTCAACCTGACGACCAACGGAACCCTGCTGGCCAAGCGGCAGGAGCTTTTGCTCCAGCATCCGGGAGTCCGGCAGGTGAACCTCTCCCTGCACAGCTTTTCCGAACAGGAAGGGATTGACGGGGAGAGCTATCTCCAAACAGCGGTGGATTTTTCCAAGCGGGCCAATGAGCAGGGGATTTACTGCGTCCTCCGGCTTTGGAACCTGGACGGGGAGGGCCGGGTTGGGCCGGAAAGTCAGGCAATTATGCGGCGGATTGAGCAGGCTTATGGATTGGAGGAACCGTTGGCCGGGAAGATGCGGGCACGGGACAGTGTGAAGATCGACCGCTTTGTTCATGTGGACTGGGAGGAGGAATTTGTCTGGCCGTCCATAGAGCAGCCTCTCCTTTCGGAGGAGGGGTACTGTTATGGGATGCTCCATCAGATTGCGATCCTGGCGGACGGGACGGTTGTGCCCTGCTGTTTGGATGCCAACGGGGACGCGCCGCTGGGGAACATTTTTCAACAGCCGTTTGCTCGGATTGTGGAAAGCGAAGCGGCCCAAGCAATCCGGCGGGGTTTCCAGAACCGCAAAGCGGTGCATCCACTCTGCCGGCGGTGCAGTTTCCGGCTGCGGTTCAGCTGAGGTTTGTCTTGTCCTGCTTTTGGAAGTAACACTATTTCTTGATAAAAAGATAAAAATCTTTTTATCGCGGCGGCCCAATAAAACGACTGCATCGTTTTATTAAGAATTCGTATAAAATAACAGGCAGGAGAATCTATATAGATTCTCCTGCCTGTTATTTTTCAAGGAATTGCAGCAGTTTTTCCGCAATGTAGTCCGCATCCAGGTCGGAAAGCAGGGTATGAAGGGGAAGGGTCAGTTCATTTTCAAACCGTGCGCAGGCGCGGGGGAAATCCGCTGGGGAGAAGCCCATCTTCCGGTAAGCGGTCAGCAGAGGAAGAGGTTTGTAATGAACGTTTACAGAGATCCCAGCTTCCGCCAACTGAAGGATCGTTTCATTTCTCTTGGCTTGATCTGCGCCTTGGAGCCAGGTCAGATAGAGATGCCCGCTGGAGGAATACTCCGAGGTAAAATGGGGAAGCGAACGGATCCGGCTGTCAGCAAAAGCGGCATCATAGTGGTGGATGAGTGCCCGGCGTCGTTCCAGCAGGCCGGGATAGCGTTCCAGCTGTGCCAGTCCCAGTGCGGCTGCAATATCGGTCATATTGCATTTATAGGCGGGGGAAAGGATATCGTATTCCCATGCGCCAAGCTGGGTTTTGGCCAGCGCGTCCTTGGACTGGCCATGGAGGGAAAGCAGCATATACTGATTGTATATTTCATCAATATTTTTTCCATTTGTTTCGGAAAAAACGGCGGCGCCCCCCTCGGCCGTCGTCAGATTTTTGACCGCATGAAAGGAAAAGCAGGTGAAATCCGCCAGGCTTCCCGTTGGGATCCCGCCCCGCTGCGCTCCAAAGGAATGTGCGGCGTCTGCAATAATGGCGATCCGGCCGATCTGTCCAGCAATGGCATTGCTGGGAGTGAACTTGGTGGATTCAGCCTCCGCCAGGGCTCGGAGCGAAGGATAATCGCAGGGGATTCCGGCGAGGTCCACCGGGATGATTGCTTTCGTGCGGGGGGTGATGGCTTGCTCCAGCAAATCCAGATCCATCTCTAGGGAATTCGGGGCCAGATCTACCAGCACTGGCGTTGCACCGGTATGACAGATCACACTGGCAGAGGCCGTATAGGTATAGGCGGAGGTGATTACTTCATCACCGGGACCGATTCCCAGAATCCGAAGGGTCAATTCCAATGCGGCAGTAGCCGAATTCAGGCAGGCCGCCCGGCTGGCACCGCAAAAATCGGCGATTCGGCGCTCGAATTCCTTGGTTTTAGGGCCGGTGGTGATCCATCCGGAGCGCAGGGCGGCGGCAACCTCGGTGATCTCTGCTTCTGTGATATCCGGAGGGGAAAAAGGGATGAAGCGCTTCATGGGCAGACAGGCTCCTTCCCGCAGAGCAGCTCGGTCAGTTCTGCCATCGTATGGGCGATCCCGGCCGCCCCATGCTCTAGCAGGTCGGCCTCATTGCCGTAGCCATAAAGTACGCCAAGGCAGTCTACTCCGGCGATCTCTGCGCCGATGCAGTCATATTTGGTATCCCCGACCATCAGTACCTGGGATTTGTCTGTGATTCCCTGCTTTTCAATGGCGCGGAGCAGGACGTATCCTTTGTCTTCGATATGGTCGTCCGGATCAGAACCGTGGATTCCGTCGAAAATTTCTGTCATATGGAGATTGTCCATAATTTTTTTAGCGTACATTTCCGGCTTTTTAGTCGCAAGCGCTACCTTTTTTCCCTGAGCCTTCAGCCGGAGAGCCAGCTCGCGGATGCCATCATAGAGCCGGCATTCCAGCAGGCCTTGGACGCCGTAATATTCACGGTAAATGGATACAGCCTGTTCCGCCTGCTCCAGGGTAAACTGATAATGCCGCCGGAAAGAGGCGCCGATGGACGGGCCGATAAACTGCCGCATGATCGATTCCGGCATTTCGCCCATTTTCAGACGTTCCATTGTATAGCGGATCCCGCCGAAGATCCCGTCTTTAGAGTCAATGACGGTTCCGTCGAGGTCGAATAGAAAAAGGGTGCGCTGATGAAAGGGAAGCATAGATGGATTCCTCCTGGGATTTTTGTTTTTATTATAGCATGAGCGTCCCGCGCGAAATGGTATAATCGGCCATTCGGGCGGCAGTGAGCCTGCGCGAACGGATCGCCCCGGCCATCTATATAATAAGCGCTCTGTGCTTATTATAGCAGGAAATAAGGTGGAATTCCAGTGATCTTTTGATCGGGAGCAGGGCTGTGGAGGGATCAAACCTTCAAGAGGAGTACCCCCGAGCGGCC
Organism: uncultured Clostridia bacterium; assembly: GCA_947649285.1. Lineage (GTDB taxonomy): Bacteria > Bacillota > Clostridia > Oscillospirales > Ruminococcaceae > Paludihabitans. Next base: position 2,506 of record CANSRB010000032.1, on the reverse strand, counting down.
GGGACGTTCCTCCGGCGTTCGGCCGGGACGGCCCAGCCGCAGGAATGCTTCCTTTCTGTCCGCCATGTAGGGGTTCCCATAGGGATCCCGCCCTGGACGGTTTTCTTTCCCCCCTTTTCTTTGGGCGTTCAAAGAAAAGGGGGCGGGGCGTGGGACGCGGAGTTCCGCATTCGAACTGCGACCGGCAGGACGGCGTGGGAACCATTGAGTATTTCAGGATACAGCTTTTTTATAGTCAACGCACTTGAAAAGAAGCCATGGCTTCTTTTCAACACTGCGGCATATCATGCCGCAGTGGGCCGCGAAGCGGCCATGCGGTAGGGCTTCATAGACGGCGCACAGCGCATTTTATGCGCAAACAGGCAAAGCCTGACCCCCAAATCGGGTATCGATTTGAGGGTGTGCCGACTATATGAAACAGTCGTGTGGACGGACGGGTTTTCATGTTACAATCTGCCGCCGGGCAGGATAAATCTCCGGAAAGCGGGGCATACTGAATCCAAAGCTTTTTGAAAGGAGCCCTCTCATGACGGTCCGTCAAAAAAATGTCCTGATCTTTTTTGCTTCCCTGCTGATCAGCCTGCTGGTATTTGGAAGTATTTTTTTCTTTTTCCTTCATCGGATCCAAAAATCCCGCCAAACGGATTCCCTTCAGGAAGATGTCCCCTATCTCCGCCAATACCAGCCGACGTCTCAGGAAAATTTGAGCCTGCTGCTGATAGGCTGCAAAAAGGCAGAGTCCCTGCCCGGATACCTGGTTTTATTCCATTATGATGCCCCGCAGGGCATTTTGACGGCGATGTTCCTTCCCGCAGAAACCTTGGTTACTTCTGAGGCCCGGCGGGATACGCTGGCCGGGCATTATGAGTATGCCGGGATTAAAGGATGTGTACGGGCGGTCGGGGCGCTCCTGGGGCAGGAACCGGAACGCTATCTCCGGCTTCAGAAAAAGGGGATCTCCAATCTATGCGATTATTTCGGCGGAGCGGATTATGATCTGAAGGCGGATGTTGTCATCGACGGCCAGACCATTCTCAAAGGGGCGCAGCGGATGGATGGCCGGCGGATTGCGGGATTCCTGTTTGAACCGGATTCCAGCGGCAGGACGGATCTGGAACGTCAGGCCGAGTTTACGTATCGGGTGCTTCAGAATGGGCTGAATGCCGAAGCCGCGGAAGAATACGGGGAGTTGGCTTCGGTGCTGTTCTACAATGCGGAAACCAATCTCAATCAGTACGATTTTGTACTCCGGCAGCAGGGTTTCAGTGAACGGCTTGCCAGCGACAGCCTGGTCATTCGGAGCATCCTGCTGGAAGGGGAGTACAGCGAAGAGGAAAAAGGGCTGGTTCCCAGCCGCTCCAGCATGGATGAAATCCTGGAAATCCTGGGCTGATGCAGGCAGGCAAAAGCCGCTGAGAAACACTCAGCGGCTTTTGATTGCTTCCTCGTTCGGGACAGCCTCTGGGGAAAAGAGGGTTTCAATCGTTTTATCACTGGATTCCGGAGAATAACGGAAGCGTTCCAGCCGTCCGGACTGGATGAAATACTCAAAAGGCCGTGCTTCCGGCTCCGCGTCGAAGGAATCCACGATAATCAGCTTGATCTTCATTTTATTGGGGATCAGGCTTTTAATGTATACGCTGGCCTGCTGCCCGATCCGGACATCGGATTTGCTTTCCGCCAGGCCGGCCAGATTGGGGGCAAGCTCTACAAAAATACCATAGGGCTCCACCGAGCGGATAATTCCCGCGACGGTTTCTCCACTGCGGAATTTGGCGGCATTTTCCTCCCAGGTACCCAGCAGCTCTTTGTGGGAAAGGCAGATTTTCCCGTCCTCTGCGATCGAACGGACAGCAACGAAAATATTCTGCCCAATGCTGAACCGGTCCCGCGGGTGGGAGATCCGGGAAACCGAAATCGCGTCAATGGGGAGCAGGGATACAATCCCACATCCGATATCGACAAAGCAGCCGAAGGGCTCCAGATGGGTGATCTTTCCGGGGATAATATCGCCGGGCCGAAGCTTTTCGATATACTCTTGCCGGCAGGTTTGCTGGACTACCCTTCGGGAAAGGATCGCATACGGCTTGAATTTTTCATCGGAACGGATTCGGGTAATCTGAAAGCAAACCGGTTTGTTTACTTTGGAAATAATCGCAATATCCCGGGTAGTTCCTTCCCGGATCCCGAGGGCGCACTCCTCACGGGGGATAATCCCCTTCATACAGCCTAAATCGACAATCAGATTATGTTCCGCATCGCAGACAACGGCCCGCGCCTCCAGAATTTTGCTGGTTTGCATGGCTTCCTGTACAGCGGAAAAGGTACGGAAAACAGGCGTCTGCGCAGGGGGACAATACCCCTCGGGCAAAAATGCGGTCATTTTGAAACCTCCTCTTTTTTTGTATAGGGTCTATCACAGGATATGCGGAGGAGGGGGAGGATATGTCCGGCAAAAAATTATTATCATCCTATACAACAAACTGCCCGCGCCGTCCCGGTCTGG
>CANSRB010000031.1 GCA_947649285.1 uncultured Clostridia bacterium | reverse complement strand
GCCATCGGCTACGACCTCTATATCCGTCTGCTCTCCGACGCCATCGCCGAGAAAAAAGGCGAAAAACCCGCCCTCGAATCTGCCGAATGCTTGATAGACCTCCGCCTGAACGCCCATATCCCCGAAAACTACATCGCTGAAACGGCCCAGCGGATCGACGTCTACAAAAAAATCGCCGCCATCAAAACCCCTGAGGACTCCCTCGACGTCACCGACGAGCTTATCGACCGTTTCGGCGACCCGCCCCCCTCCGTCTTGTCCCTCCTGGATGTCGCCCTCCTGCGCAATACCCTTGCCGCCAAGGGCTTCGAGGAAATAGGCGAAAAACCTCAGGGCATCTTCCTCTACCCCCGCCGGCTCGACCTGGAAATTACCGGCAAACTCACTGCCGCTCTCAAAGGCCGGGTGCTGGTAAATGCCTCCAACCGGCCCTATATCCACATCAAACCCGCCCCAAATACCCGGTCCACTGCACTGGAAATCCTGCGCGAAGCCGCCGCCGCCCTTGGATAGTTGGGGGTTTTAAATGGGAAGTCCTCTTCCATGGAAAAAGAATTAGGCAAAACCGCCAAGTCCGCCAGAACTTGCAAAAAAAAATGAAAAACGCTTGCATTCCTTTCCGGGATGTGGTATAGTAAATGCAAGTTCAAGGGAATCGCCCTTGAACATGGGAATAACGCCATGAAAGAATCGCCTGCTTTTTTACAGCGATAGAGAGAAAACCTGTAAAAAACGCTTGCATTACTTGGGAATGTGTGGTAAGATCATCTTATGGACGGGGTGTCAAAGAAAAGGACAGGTTTTGTTCGTACCCAGACGATTCAGGTTCTTTGCTTGGATAAACCATCCGCAAGACGGTTTACATACACCAGTTGGCGTTATGTAAATGTATAATGAAGAAAGAGGTAATTGACATGAAGAAGAAAATTCTTTCTACTCTTCTTGCAGTAGCAATGTTTGCTTCCGTAGCTGTACCGGCTTTCGCAAGCGAAACTTCTACTCAGGAAGGTGACCCGGCTAAAATCACCATGCTCGAGTTCAGAAAAGACGGCAAACTGCTGGAATCTCTGGACATCAAAGAGGATGAAGAAGTTGACCTGAGAGACTATCTGATGGCTTGGGAAGACAAAGATACCCTGGTTCTGGACAAAAACCAGATCAACTGGGAAATCCGCGACACTCAGTCCAGATTTACTCTGACTGGTTCCGAGCTGATCGCTACCGAGCCGAACGGTTCTGCTACTGTTATCGCTCGTGACGGCGAAAGCGGCAAAGTTGTTGCTAAGCTGACTGTTAACGCTAAACCGAACGACAAAGAGACCTATGCGAACTCTTGGAAATTTGCTTCTTCCAACTACGATGTTGTTTATGACAATGGCAGCGTTCGTTCGGAAGGCCTGACCATTAAGGTATCTCCGGTTCCGGCTGGTTCTATTCTGACTGATGCAAACATCAACCGTATCAACACTGAAGTTGCAAGAGCAATTACAGAAGCTGGTATCATTGCTGATGATGCAGCAGTTCGTGGCTCCAATGCATATATTATTGCAGACGTTAGTGAAGTAACTAACTTCAAATTCGGCGGCGATAATGTTGTCATGAAAGCAAGAGTAGCAGGAGAAGCTACCACTCCTAACAGCGTAAGCACAAAATTTGATGTTCTTGCTACCGATAAGGAAAGAGCAGAAGCTGTTGTTGAATTAGTAAACGAGAGCAATTTCGTAGTTATTGTAAACAAAGAAGAAGTTACTTTTACTGCTGAACTGGGCGAGAAAGATGGTTGGGTTGTTCTCAAAGCTAACAGCTATATTAAAGGCCTGAACAAAGAAACCGCTCTGAATTTCTTCCCGAAAGATTGCGGCGTTGTAATTAAAGATGCTGTTGAGGGTGAAGAAAGAGACGAAGCTGCATTAGCAGCTCTGGCTCGTGATGTTGTTTCGGAGGGCAAACTGATTGTTCCGTCTGCTACAAACGGTGATGGTGATCTGGTATACGAAGTTCCGGCTCAGTACCTGACTCAGAAACACTATGAGGAGAACTTCAAAGAAGGCGAGAAAGTTTCTGTTGTTGCTGAAACCACTAACTTCGGTGACAGAAGCGATAACAACTATAAGAAAGTTAAATCTCAGCTGAACCTCAAGATTAAGAAAGCAGTTTCCACTACGAAAGTTTCTGTTCTGCCGAACAAAACTATCGAAGTTGGTGAGACTTTCAAACTGGGTGATACTCTGGGCTATGGTCCTTCCAACGCTAACGTTGATAAGAAGATCACTGGTTGGTATGAAGCTGCTCTGAACGACAATGCAAGCGTTGTTGACTATGCTATCGTTAACAATGACGGTGTTGTAACCGGTGTTAAAACTGGTAAGAACAGAATCTATGTTCAGCTGGAAAGCGGCCACAGCGCATACTGCACCGTAACTGTTGTTCCGAAAGGCACCATCGACAAAGTTGATGATCACAATGCAGTTCTGAAAGTTAAAGATGTAACCGTTACTGTTGGCGGTACTCAGTGGATCGATATGTACAACATCGACGCTGACTCCATCGTTAAATGGACATCTTCTGACGAAGCAATTGCTAAGATCGTTGGCAACAGCGAGAACAAAGGCGCTAAAGTTTGGGGCCTGAAAGAGGGCACTGCTACTCTGACTCTGACTGTAGACGGCGACGTAGCAGCTACTCTGAATGTAACTGTTAAAGGCGCAGCTACTACTCCGAGCAAACCGGACGCAACCGGCAACGCTCAGACTGGTGACACCCTGTTCTCCAACCTGTTCTAATTGAACTCAAACAAATCCGGATTTATCCGGTAAACAGAGAAGGCAGATACGCAAGTATCTGCCTTTTTTGCGTGTTTGGAAAAATTTTTGCCGGATTCGGGATTGGATTGCTGAGAAATAAATGTAAATTGAGATAGATGGTTGCCAAGCGGATTGAAACCTGATATACTCCGTAATTGTTCGGGGGACGCAAACAAACACCCCCGGGGGAGACGGAAAACAGAAGGTCAGAAAACAGAACTCTGAATCATTCGAACTCAATGAAAAAGAAAATCTGAAAAGAGAAAAAGAGAGGTATTTGAGTATGAAAAAGAAAGTTCTTTCCGCTGTAATGGCCGCTATGATGATCGCTTCTATGGCAGTTCCCGCTTTCGCGAGCGACACCTCCACCCAGGCAGGCGATCCTTCTAAAGTGACCCGGATTGAATTCAGCAAAAACTCCTATGAAATGAAACAGGACGTTGAAAAAGACTTCGCAGAAGAAATTCGTGTTTACGAGACCGATGATAAATTGATCCTGGACAACAACCAGCTGGTATGGGAGCTGGAAGGCGATTCCACCGCTTTCTCGATCGAGGGTTCCCGCGTAGTTGCAATCGAGAAGAGCGGCACCGCAACCCTGACCGTTAAAGACGGCGAAACCGGAAAAATCAGCGCGAAAGTAACCCTGACCGCTGTGCCGAACCCGATCAAACAGTATGCGACTTCCTACAAATTCGGTTCGACTACCAATAAAATCCCGGTTGGCGACCATGCGCAGGATTACACCTTCCGTGTATATCCGATTCCGGCAGGTTCTTCCTGGGGCGTCAATGAAAACGCTGTCCGCAGCGAGATTGAGAACCGTGTAAATGCTGTTCTGGGCCTGGGAAGCGGTACACCGGCGGCGAACAAATCCGCAGCAAAAGCAAAGACAACCGTTACTTTTGAAGATATCGCAGCAGATCAGATCATCGCAAACGATATCCTGAAAATGACGATGGGCGATTTCAGCGCAAGCATCGCTGTAACCGCAGGCCAGAAAATGGGTAAAGAAGATCTGGCGAAAGCATTTGCGAAAGCATTTGGCAAACGGAAGATTGACAACCTGGTATTTACCGCAGAAGTAGACAAAACCACTCCGGCACAGGTGAACCTGGTTGCAGAGAATGAGGCGCCTTACCGCGGCACTCTGCTGAACAGCGGTTCTCCGGTGTCCATGAGCTACGGCAAACCGGATAAGAACATCACTGCTCCGGCAGCTCCGGCGGTTGCGTTTATCAATGGCGGCCGTGAAGTCAATACTTATGAGACCGGCGTTTACTTCAAAGAGATCGACGCAGATGATAACAACGCAATGGTATTCCAGATTGACGCAGAGGTTCTGTTCGACGCAGTAGGTGCAGAGAACGCAGCAAATGCGATGCTGAACTACAATGACAAGAACATGATTTCTTCCTTCAACGGCATTGATGTGAACAAAAACCAGGATGTACAGACCAACGTTACCTTCACCAGCCAGGAGTACAACAATCCGAAAAACGTCAAAGCGGTAACGAAGTTCTCCTTCACCGAGGCGAAGAAATACGATACGATCGGCCTGCCCTCCAGCAAGACCATCCGTGTCGGCGACAAGCTGAACCTGGGCGAGCTGCTCAAACTGGGTGCATCCGACGCGAACGTTAACAGCAAGGTTTCCTGGACCGAGGAATCCATGGACAACTCCGATATTTCGGACTATGCAATTGTTGAGGACGGGATTGTTACCGGTGTAGCTGTCGGTACCAATAAGATCGTAGCTACCCTGGAGAACGGCTCGACCGCTACCACGATTGTGAAGGTTGTTCCGTACGGCCAGAAAATCGAAGACACTGACGGCAGCGTTTCGGCAAAAGACGTTACGGTTTCTGTTGGTTCCAGCCAGTGGATTGACCTGAAAAACGTAGATGCAGACTCGAAAGTAGAGTGGAAAGCAGACGACGCGTCCATGGTAAAAGTCATGGTCAACGATACAAACAAAGGCCTGAAGATCCTTGGTGTGAAAGCAGGCAGCACCACTGTAACCATCCTGGTTGACGGTGTAGAATTGGCGAAGATTTCGGTCAGCGTTAAAGGCGCGAACGATTCCAAACCGAGCAAACCGGGCGCAACCGACAACGCGCAGACCGGCGACTCCATCTTCTCGGGTCTGTTCTCCAGCCTGTTCTAATCAGAACATACACATTTGAGAATTCCTGATAAAATATTCCTTCTTTTCAGAAAAAGCGGACGCTTCGGCGTCCGCTTTTTTGTGTCTGAAAATATTGCTCCGGTTGCAACGGCTTATATAGCCACACTGTTTTCTAAGAGCTGAATCTTGAAATGCAGCTTCTTCCTCAGCTCGATCATCCAGTCTGGCTCATCGGGATATTCTTCAGCGACACAGCGGATCAATCTCGCATAGGAATACAAATTGCAGAACCGCCGCATCAGTTTTAAATTTTCAGCATAATCGGCTTCCAATGTTTTTACACTTTGATACCCTTGTAGGAAAGCCGCCTTCGCACTTGACCGCCTGCCTTCGGGGATGCTTTCCAACAGCCCGTCCAACGCCTGCTCCAAATCGATCAGAAAAAAGTGATACATACCATCTTCAAAATCAATCGCGGTGCAGCATTGCTTGCTTTCATCCCAAAACACATTATCGGGTTCAAAGTCATAATGAACCAATCCGAAGCTATCGCCCGCCTGTGGAAGTTCGTCCAATGCCTGCCGGACTTCCTCCAGTTCTGTCAGCATTCTGCCTGGCGCATGGTATTCTTCCAGTGTTTTTCCAATCCATGACAGGACATCGGGATAGGCCCATTTTCTGATCTTCGGGGTATATTCGGAGGATAACAGATGAAGCTGTCCCAAAGCTTTTCCATACGCATACAGAACCGGGCTGCTGCAGTCGGTATCTTCAATAGGAGTTCCGTCAACACCCTTGAAAACACTGGCGTAATATTTTCCCCAGCTTGAATGCAGCGTGACAACCAGTTCACCTGAATGGGACGCCACCGGAATGACAGCGGGATAATCTCTGTTTTGCAGGTAACACAGGAATTCCAATTCGCCTTTCAAATTATTTTCTATTTTTTCTGATACGGGAGAAAGGCGCAGAAAGTGCGGGGTTCCCTGCCATGAGAAAGGGTAGATCGCGTTGGATGAAATGCGGAAGCGTTGTAAATACTCGTCCAGAGTGTCTGTATCATGGTCCCAGTTTTTCAAAGCAAGTTTTGCAAGGTCATAGTTTTCATATAAGTATTTTAATTTTAGCATAGAAGTCCTTTCTAAAGCATAAGCTTCTGTCTGTCAACATGAAATCACCTCGTATTTTCTAGATTTATCACGACTCATATTCTTTGGATATGCTTTCATGTCAATCGCCTTCTTTCAGCTGCAAAATTCTAACTACACTATATCATATGGAAATAGAAAAAGCAATGAAGCCTATTTCATGAGGAATGTCCTCTCGCGTATTTTATGAGGAAGAGATGTCATATCGCACTGTCCGAGATTCGAATGCGGGACTCCGCGTCCCGCCCCCTTTTCTTTGAGCACTCAAAGAAAAGGGGGGAAAAGGAAACCGCCTAGGGTGGGGTCTCCCTGGGAACCCCCACATGGTAGACAGCAGGGAAGCATTCCTGCGGCCGGGCCGCCCCGGTCGGAGCCGGGGGAACGTCCCGGCCGCTCGAGGGTGGATCCCCTCATAAAATGCGCAAGAGGGCATTCCCATTCCAGATTCGGCCTTGCTTTTTGTCTGGAGGGACGGTATAATAATAAATAGGATTGTTTCCCTAAATTTGAAGAAACAGGGTTGCGTTTATCTTGTGCAGAATACACAGATTTGAAAGGAATGAATGGTGAATGTATCCAATGAAATTGACCGCGCCGCTGAAGGATTACATCTGGGGCGGCACCAAGCTGAAAGAGGACTTTGGAAAAGCTTCTGATTTGGAGAAGGTGGCGGAAGCCTGGGAGCTTTCCTGCCATAAGGACGGCAGTTCGGTGATCGAAAACGGCAAATTTGCCGGAAAAACACTGCCGGAATTTATTGAATCCGCTGGGAAAAAAGTGCTGGGAACCAACTGCGAACGGTTTGAAAACTTCCCGGTGCTGATTAAACTGATCGATGCAAAGGATAATCTTTCGGTTCAGGTTCATCCGAACAACGAGTACGCCATGCGGGTGGAAGGCGAATACGGCAAAACTGAAATGTGGTATATTGTGGACTGCGAGCCGGGCGCGGGCCTGCTGTATGGATTCAAGCACGAGATCAGCAAGGAGGAATTTGCGGATCGGATCGCCAATAATACCCTGCTGGAAGTCACCAACTTTGTTGAGGTAAAAAAAGGCGATTGCTTCTTTATTGAGGCAGGCACTCTTCATGCGATCGGCAAGGGGATTCTGATTGCGGAGATCCAGCAGAATTCGAATACGACCTACCGGATCTACGATTATGGCCGGGTGGGCAACGATGGGAAGCCCCGTGAGCTGCACGTGGAAAAAGCCAAGGATGTAACCCATCTGGTTCCGCCGACGCGTCCGACACGGCCGCAGGGTGAATCCGAGCAGAAAGACGGCTATGTCCGCACCCTGCTTTCTTCCTGTGAATATTTTACAGTCCATGCGCTGGATGTAGAGGTCTGCGCGAACTTGCAGGCAGGCCCGGAGTCCTTCCATTCGCTGATGTGCCTGGATGGCAGCTTCAAGCTGCTCAGCAAGCGGGGGGATTTGGAATTCGGTAAAGGGGACAGCATCTTCCTGGAAGCCGGTTACGGCGCTTATCGTTTGGAAGGAACGGGCGAAGTTGTCCTTACAACGGTATAATTGGAAAGAAAGGAAGCAGACAGCAGATGAAATACTATCTTGGAATTGACCTTGGCGGCACCAATATTGCGGCCGGCGTCGTCAATGAAAACTATGAAATTATCGCGCAGTGCAGCATTAAAACCAACGGTTCCCGTCCTGCGGAAGAGGTCGTGGACGATATGGCGCAGGTTGCGCGGGATACGGCGGCAAAGGCCGGTATTACACTGGACGAGGTGGAATGGGTTGGGATTGGTGCGCCTGGAACCGCCAATAAGGCGACGGGAGTGATCGAATATTCCAACAATATTGGCTGGTACGACGTTCCGCTGGTTCAGATGATGGAAGACCGCCTGAAGAAAAAAGTTTATATTGAAAATGACGCGAATGCCGCAGCCTATGGAGAATATGTCGCTGGATCGGCGAAGGACGCGGAAAGCTTCATTATGGTTACCCTGGGGACTGGGGTTGGCGGCGGTATCGTCATCAACAATGAGATTTATTCCGGTTCCAACTATGCAGGGGCGGAGCTGGGACACAGCGTGATTGTTGTAGACGGCAGGCCCTGTACCTGCGAACGGAAGGGCTGCCTGGAGGCCTACGCCAGCGCGACCGGGCTGATTAAAACCACCCGGGAACATATGGAGAAAAACAAGGATTCCATCATGTGGGAAATGGTTGGCGGGGATTCTTCCAAGATCAGCGGCCGGACTTCGTTTGACGCTATGCGCAAGGGTGATGCAACCGGTAAAGCGGTTGTTGACGAGTACATCAAATACCTGGCTTGCGGGATTACCAACATCATCAATACCTTCCAGCCGGATCTGCTGGCGATGGGCGGCGGGATTTCCCATGAAGGGGACTACCTGATGAAACCCTTGAAGGAGATTGTTGCGCGTGAGGTTTATTCCCGCAACAGCGCCAAAAATACCGAAATTGTCGCGGCTTCCTTAGGGAACGCGGCGGGGATTATCGGCGCGGCTCTGCTGGGGATGGCAAAATAGGATCAGGATCAGGCGGGCCGCCGACAGTCCAGGCAGCCCGCTTTTTCCCTTTTGGAAGATTTGTATAGAGGAAAAAGGAGAATAAAAAGATGTTTCAGGATATGATGGACAGCATCGGTTTTGTCCGCCAATATGATCCCGAGATGGCGGAGGCCATGCAGAAAGAGCTTTCCCGTCAGCGCCGGAATATTGAGCTGATTGCCAGTGAAAATATTGTTTCCCCCGCGGTTATGGCGGCAATGGGCAGTATTCTTACTAATAAATATGCCGAGGGCTACTCCGGGAAACGGTACTACGGCGGCTGTCAATGCGTGGATTTGGCCGAAGATCTGGCGATTTCCCGTGCGAAACAGCTCTTTGGGGCGGAACACGCCAACGTACAGCCCCATTCCGGCGCACAGGCGAACCTGGCAGTCTATTTTGCCCTGCTGGAGCCGGGCGATACCGTGCTGGGGATGAGCCTGGCGGACGGCGGCCATCTGACGCATGGTTCTCCGGTAAACCTGAGCGGGAAATACTATAAATTCGTCGGCTATGGCGTGGACGAGGAAACCCATCGGATCAATTACGACAAGCTGGAGGCTCAGGCTAAAGAGGTCCGTCCCAAGCTGATTGTGGCCGGTGCGAGCGCGTATCCCCGGGTGATTGATTTCGAGCGGATCAGCCGGATCGCGAAAGAAGTGGGCGCCTATTTTATGGTGGATATGGCGCATATCGCCGGGCTGGTAGCTGCCGGGCTGCATCCTTCTCCGGTACCCTATGCGGACGTTGTGACCAGCACCACCCATAAGACCCTCCGGGGCCCGCGGGGCGGCCTGATCCTCTGCAAAGAGGAGCTGGCCAAGAAGATCGACAAGGCGATCTTCCCGGGAACACAGGGCGGCCCGCTGATGCACATTATCGCTTCGAAAGGGGTTTGCTTCGGCGAAGCGCTGAAGCCGGAATTCAAGGCTTACCAGGGCCAGATCGTCAAAAATGCACAGGCGCTGGCGGCTGCGCTGGCCGGGCACGGCTTCGATATGGTTTCAGGCGGCACGGATAATCATCTGATCCTGCTGGATCTCCGGAAATTCGGCGTGACCGGCAAGGAACTGGAACATCGCCTGGATGAGATTTATATCACCGTCAATAAGAACGCCATCCCGAATGATCCGCAGAGCCCCTTCATTACCAGCGGTATCCGGATCGGTACGCCTGCCGTGACCTCGCGCGGGATGGTCGAGGAGGACATGAAGGTGATCGCGGATTGTATCTATCGTGCGGCGGCAGAGGGCTACGAGGCGTCTGTGGAGGAGCTTCGTCAAACCGTGGACGCACTTTGCGCGAAATACCCGCTTTATGAGTAAAAGGAGGACAGGGCAATGGCTTTTTTCCGTGGGGATTTTACCTCTCAAGTGATGCAGATGGTGACCACCATCCATGTGGTGATGCCGGAATATATCGACAAGAAGGATACCCGTGTGCTGTATTTGCTGCATGGGCTATCGGATAACTGCTCCAACTGGTTCCGTTTAACCAGCCTGGAGAGATATGCCAATGAGTATAAGATTGCTGTAGTAGTACCAGAAGTACAAAGAAGTATGTATACCAATATGAAATACGGCCTGCGGTATTTCGACTATGTTTCTGAGGAACTGCCCCGGTTTATCAGCCAGATGTTCGGGGTGCCGAATGACCGGGAGCATCGGTTTGTAGCCGGGCTGTCGATGGGCGGCTACGGCGCGCTGAAATGTGCCCTCACCTATCCGGATCGATATGCCGGATGTGCGGCATTTTCTTCCGCCTGTGATATCCAGGAACTGGTACACGGCCCGTTGGGTGAGTCGAGAAAAGATGAAAACCGGGCCATCTATGGCGAAAAGCTGGAAATCCCAGAGGAAGACGATCTGTTCTTCCTGGCGGAGCGGTGCTCAAAGCAGAAGGAGCAGCCCCGCTTCCTGATGACCTGCGGGGATCAGGATATCCTGCTGCCCCAGAATCACAAGCTGCGGGACCGGATGCAGGAACTGGGGTTTGATCTGCGCTATGAGGAATGGGAAGGGGACCATACCTGGATGTTCTGGGATACCTCTTTGCAATTGGCGCTGTCCCATCTGATGGGGGAGAAGCTGGGCGGCAATCCCACGCCTTTGGCGGAACGGGACGACGATTAGGTTTCCGGAAAAGATAATCCTGATGTGTAAGGAGGTGGAAGCATGGCGGCCCCTTTGGCAGAGAAAATCCGTCCCCGGCAATTGGACGAGGTTTTTGGGCAAACCCATCTGTTGGGTGCCGGGAAACCGCTTCAGCGGATCATTGAGTCCGGCCGGATCCCGAATATGATTTTCTACGGCCCTTCCGGTGTGGGGAAAACCACGGTAGCACGGATTATTGCGGAACAGACCCATATGCGGCTGCATAAGCTGAACGGGACGTCGGCTTCAACGGCTGATATCAAAGCCATTGTGGAGGAAATCGGCTCCTTTGCCGGTCACCAGGGGATTTTGCTTTATTTGGATGAAATCCAGTATTTGAATAAGAAACAGCAGCAATCCCTGCTGGAACATATCGAAAACGGGGACATTACCCTGATCGCTTCCACCACGGAAAACCCCTATTTCTACATCTACAACGCCATTTTGAGCCGGTGTACTGTGTTTGAATTTAAGCCGTTGTCTTCTGTGGAGATGCAGCCGGCGATCTTCCGGGCCTTCCGTCTGCTGGCAGAGGAATACGGGGAAGAAGCCAGGCTGGAAGAGGGTGTTTTGGAGCAGATGTCCTATTCCTGCGGCGGGGATGTCCGCAAGGCGATGAACGCCGTGGAGCTTTGCTATCTTTCCGCAGAGCGGGATGCGGATGGGCGGCGCTGGGTGACAGCCGGGCTGGCAGATCAGCTCTCCCAGCGGTCGGCGATGCAGTACGACCGGGACGGCGACCAGCACTATGACCTGTTGTCTGCCCTGCAAAAGTCGATCCGGGGCTCGGATGAAAATGCAGCGCTGCATTATCTGGCACGGCTGTTGGAAGCGGGCGATCTGCTTTCCCCCTGCCGCCGGATCATGGTCATCGCCTGTGAAGACATCGGGCTGGCATATCCGCAGGCGATCCCGATTACGAAAGCCTGTATTGACGCAGCGGTTCAGCTAGGGCTTCCGGAGGCGCGGATCCCGTTGGGGGATGCCGTCTGTCTGCTGGCTACCGCACCGAAATCCAACTCTGCCTATCTGGCGATGGACGAGGCGCTGGACGATGTCCGGGCCGGGAAAGGGAAAGGCTTCCCGCGCTGCCTGCAAAATAAGCACTTTGACGGGGATGAAGTGGAACGGAAGGGCCAGTTTTACAAATATCCGCACGAATTCCGGAACCACTATGTAACCCAGCAGTATCTGCCTGACGACCTGCTTGGCCGGGTATATTATCATTTTGGCGAGAATAAGAATGAGCAGGCCGCCCGTGCTTACCGCGAGCGGATCCTGCGTGAAAATGAGGAATAAATACGATTTCTTGATAAAAAGGTTTTAATCTTTTTATCGCGGCGCTATACGCCGCCGGACCGCATCCTGCGGTTCAATAAAACGACTGCATCGTTTTATTGAAAATTAGTATAAAAAGGAGGCTCCCCCAAGGGGCCTCCTTTTTATATGGTGGAACGGGGTCATTCTGCTGTTAGAGTCGGCACACCCTCCAATCGGTACCCGATTGGAGGGTCAGGCTTTGCCTGGCATAAAATGCGCTGTGCGCCGTCTATGAAGCCCTACCGCATGGCCGCTTCTTTTCAAGTGCGTTGACGATAGAGGTGTTCTTTGTGCAATCTGACAAAAAATATGGTTTAACTTTGTGCAATATATTTTTGCCGTACTACTTTACATCTACGGAAAAAAGCGTATAATAGCATCTGTAATGTAACGGATTACATAACGGATATCCGAAAGAGGAGGGGAAGGGGCCAGTGGCTACAATCAAGGACGTTGCCAAATTGGCTGGCGTGTCGGTTGCAACGGTTTCACGGGTGCTGAACCAGGGCGAAAACGTGCAGCCGGAAACGGAAAGAAAGGTGCGTTCTGCGATTAAAGCCCTCCGCTACTCCCCAAACCTTCTGGGGCGGAACCTTCGACGCCGGGAAACCCGGAAAATCCTGGTGCTGTTGAATACTATCTCCAACCAGTTTTATTCCCGGGTTGTCCGCGGGATCGAAGAATGTGCGGCTGAGCAGGAATACAGCGTAATGATTGGGATGACGCATGGGGATCCCAAGCTGGAGCGCAATTTCCTGGAAATGCTGAAAACCAAGCTGATGGACGGGGCGGTTTTTCTCACCAGTGAGCTGGATGGAGCGGAGCTCGCTGCCCAGCTCCAGGGAATCCCCGTGGTGCAGGCCTGCGAAGTGCAGAGCACCTTCCCGACCCCCTGGGTGTCGATCGACAACCGGCGCGCCGCCTGCGAAGCCACCCGCTATTTGGTGGAAAAAGGGCATCGGCAGATTGGTTTTTTCGGCGCTGGGGACACCTATGGCTCTTCCCGCCAGCGGGAGGAAGGCTTCCGTCTGACCATGGAGGGGGCGGGATTGCCCATCCGGGAAGAATGGGTCTTGGACGAAGGCTTCGGCGTTGGTGCAGGGATCCGGGCGGCTGAGCGGCTGTTGGAATTCGGTTCCCTGCCGGACGCGGTTTTCTGTGTATCGGATACCTGCGCGGCCGGCGCGATCCGCTGCCTGGCGGGGGAAGGGGTTTTAGTCCCGCGGGATATCTCGGTCATGGGGTTTGACAATATCCGCCTTTCCGAGGTTTTCCTGCCCTCGATCACCACTACCTGGCAGCCGCAGTATGAAATCGGTTACAAAGCAATGGAAATGCTGCTTCGCCTGATTGGCGGCGAAGAGCCTTCCCCGAACCGGCTTGTATTAGAGCATCGAATCATTGAACGTGAATCTGTATCCCCCAAAAATTAAAATTCCCGAAAGGAAGTTGTCATCATGGAAAAAGTCAGAGTAGGTATCATTGGCTGCGGCGGGATTGCGAACTCCAAGCATATGCCCTCCCTGAAAAAAATGCCCGAGGTAGAAATGGTTGCTTTCTGCGATATTATTGAGGAAAAGGCCATCAAAGCCGCGAAGGAATTCGGCATCCCGGATGCAAAAGTTTACACCGATTATAAGGAACTGCTGGCGGATCCTTCCATCAGCGTGGTTCATGTCCTCACCCCGAACCGGGAGCACAGCTTTATTACGATTGATGCCTTGCACGCAGATAAGCATGTCATGTGCGAGAAGCCCATGGCCAAAACCTATGCCGAGGCGCAGGAAATGCTGAAGGCTGCCAAAGAAACCGGCAAGCTGCTGACGATCGGCTACCAGAACCGCTACCGTCCGGATTCCCTCTACCTTAAACGCGCTTGTGAAAACGGGGAACTGGGCGAGGTTTACTTCGCGAAGGCACACGCCATTCGCCGCCGCGCGGTCCCGACTTGGGGCGTGTTCCTGAACGAATATGAGCAAGGCGGCGGCCCGCTGATCGATATCGGCACCCACTCCCTTGATCTCACCCTCTGGATGATGAACAACTATAAGCCCAAAATGGTAGTCGGCACGACCTACAAAAAGCTGGGCCAGCAGCGTGAGGCTGCCAATGCCTGGGGAGATTGGGATCCGGAGGAATTCACGGTAGAGGATTCCGCTTTCGGCTTTATCACCATGGAGGATGGCGCGACCATCATCCTGGAAACCAGCTGGGCGCTGAATACCCTGGATGTACATGAAGCAAAAACCTCGCTGAGTGGTACCAAGGCTGGGGCGGATATGCTTGACGGGCTGCGGATCAACGGGGTGAAATACAATAAGCAGTATGTGGAAAAACCGGACCTGGCGGCTGGCGGTGTTGATTTCTTTGATGGCGCGGTTGCAGAGCCCCAGGATGTGGAGTGCCGCTGCTGGATCGATGCAGTAACCAAAGGCACTCCGCTGACCGTCCTGCCGGAGCAGGCCGCGGTTGTCACCCAGATCCTGGAGGCCATTTATGAATCCGCGCGTACCGGAAAACCGGTTTATTTTGACTAAGACGCCTTTGGCAGGAGGAAAATAACCATGAAATTAGGGATTATATCCTACAGCTTCGAACGGGAAAGCTTTGAAAAGATCAAGGCGCAGGGGCTGGATTTTGTCGAGTTCTGCGTCAACTGCGATCAGGAAAACCGGTTCCAGGAATTTTACGATAAATCGGAGGGCATCCGCCGGGATCTGGATGAGCTGGGCTTATTCACCGGTTCGGTCGGCCGCTGGGGAGGGGATAAGATCAACCCCGACGGCTCGGTCCATCAGGAAGAGCTGCATGCGGATCAGACCCTGATCCAGGCGGCGGCGAAGCTGGGCTGCCCGGTTTACGTCACCGGCTGCAATTATGTCGATGGGCTCTCCCTCTACGAGAATTATTCCGCCGCGATCGGCTATTTCCAGGCCCTGATCGACTTCGCGAAGCCCTATGGCATCAAGATTGCGACTTATAACTGCCGCTGG
The DNA here is from genome assembly GCA_947649285.1 of uncultured Clostridia bacterium. Lineage (GTDB taxonomy): Bacteria > Bacillota > Clostridia > Oscillospirales > Ruminococcaceae > Paludihabitans. Next base: position 942 of record CANSRB010000031.1, on the reverse strand, counting down.
AACAACTATCTCCATTCCGACCCGGCTTGGGAGGTCGTCCATGGCCATCTGCCCGAGCTGTATATTAAATACGATCCCTCCCATTCCCGTTATGCAATGGGTGCGGACTATCTCTCCGAGATGAAAAAATGGGGCAAGCGGTTTGCCCATGTCCATATCAAGGGCAGCCTGATTATTGACGGGGAACGTTTCGACGATCCGCCCGCCGGGCTGGATGACACCAACTGGGGCGCGTTTATGGCGGCGCTGTATGCGTCAGACTATGACGGGAACCTGTCGATTGAGCCGCATTCCGCCATCTGGAAAGAGGGTGAATTGGGGGATGCCGGCGTGTCCTATACCATTGAAATGATGCGGAAGCTGATGTTCCGGTAAGGAGGGCGTCCGATGAAAAAGCCCTATATTGTTGGGATCGGCGGAGGCACGGCCAGCGGGAAAAGCACCCTTTGCGCCCGGCTGGAGCAGGTATTCTCCGGCTGGCGGGTGAGGGCCTTCCATTTGGATGAATACTTCCGGGAGGATCGCCCTACGGTGGAAGCTCCGTTCACTGGGAAGCCTTACCGGGATGATAACCATCCCGTGCATACCCTGGATCTGGACCGGGCGGCCGCCGATCTGGCAGAGGCTGCGGCTTCCGGGGAATATGACCTGGTTTTGCTGGAGGGCGCCTGGGCGCTTTCCTGGGAAACACTTCGGGAACAGTTTGACCTGAAATTATTTGTGGACTGCCGTTCGGATGAGCGGCTGGTTCGCCGGATCCGCCGGAATACCGCCTGGGGGCTGAGTTTTGATGAGATCACTGATGTTTATCTGGATTTGGTCCGTTACCGCCATGATGAATTTGTCGAGCCTGCCCGCTGGTATGCCGACCTGGTGCTCAATGGCTCCGGGATGCCGGAAACCGGGGAGCGGGTGGTCACGGACTATATCCGTACACAGCTG
>CANSRB010000030.1 GCA_947649285.1 uncultured Clostridia bacterium | reverse complement strand
ACAAACTGGTACAGGGGAATGTGAAGGAAGCGCTGGAGGTCTGGGGAGACCGTTTAAGCGACCCAATCCCCTTTGACCTGCGCCAGCGGGAAAAGCTCTGCCAGCTACGCTATGCGATTGAGAACATCCATTTCCCGGAAAATGCAGAGGCGCTCCGTCTGGCACGGGAGCGGCTGATTTTTGAGGAACTGCTGGTGCTTCAGCTGGGGATGTTCCTGCTCCGCCGGAAAAACCGGCGCGAAACCGGTATCCGGCTCCAGGATACCGATCTTTCCGCCTTTTTGGAGTCGCTTCCCTTTGAACTGACCGAGGGTCAATCCGCGGCGATTGCCGATTCTCTGGCGGATATGACCCGCCCGGTGCCGATGAACCGGCTGGTGCAGGGGGATGTCGGCTCCGGCAAGACAATGGTTGCGGCGGCGCTCTGCTACGTCTGCCATCAGAATGTCTATCAGGCGGCGGTGATGGCGCCAACCCAGATCCTGGCTGACCAGCATTTCGCTGCCTTTTCCCGCCAGCTGGAGCCGTTGGGGGTGAAGTGCGGCCTGCTGACGGGTTCCCAAACGGCCAAACAGCGGAAAGCTTTACTGGAGGAGGTACGGGAAGGCCGGATCAGCGTGGTGATCGGCACCCATGCCCTGGTGCAGGAAGATGTGGCATTTGCTTCACTTGGGCTGGTGGTTACCGATGAACAGCACCGTTTTGGGGTTGCACAGCGGGCGGCGCTGGCCTCGAAGGGGCATGACCCGCATCTGCTGGTCATGTCGGCTACCCCGATCCCCCGCACCCTGGCGCTGATGATCTACGGGGATTTAGATGTGTCCGTAATCCGGGAGCTGCCCAAGGGGCGCAAGCCGGTCCAAACCAAAGCGATTCCCTCAGAGAAACGTCCGCGGGCGCTCGGGTTCCTGAAAAAACAGCTTGAGGAAGGCCGGCAGGCCTATATTGTCTGCCCTCTGATTGAGGAGGGGGAAAATGAATTGGTTTCGGCAGCGGCCTATCTGGAACAGCTTCAGCGCACGCCGTTGGCTGAGTATCCCATGGCCGTCCTGCACGGGCGGCTGAAGCCGAAAGAGAAGGATCGACTGATGTCGGCCTTTCAGTCCGGGGAAATCCGGATTCTGATCGCGACGACAGTGGTGGAGGTCGGTGTGGATGTGCCGAACGCCAACGTCATGCTGATCGAGAATGCGGAACGGTTTGGACTTTCCCAGCTGCATCAGCTTCGGGGGCGCGTCGGCCGGGGAAGCTGGCAGAGCTACTGCATCCTGATCTCGGATCACGAGGGGGAGGAGAACCGGAAGCGCCTGGAGATCATGACGGAAACCAGCGACGGCTTCCGGATTGCGGAAGAGGATTTGAAGCTGCGAGGCCCAGGGGACTTTTTCGGCTTCCGGCAGCACGGCCTGCCCACGCTGAAGGTGGCGAACCTGGTGGAGGATCTGGCGGTTCTCCGCCGTGCCCAACAGATTGCGGAGGAGTTGCTGGCGGAGGATGAGGGCTTGTCCCAGCCGGAGCATCGCGGACTTCGGGTGATGGTACGCCGGCTGTTTGCCCGGAATGAGCAGACAGCGCTCAATTGAGAACCTGTATGTACAACCGGAAAACACCATCTGACAGGGCCTTTTCCTGGTATACTGCGTTTATTTTTCTTGCCATACGCCAGTATGGCCGCAAAAAATCGTCTTGTCTGCCAAGAAAATCCCTCCGTCATCCGGCATCCCTGGCTATACATACAGGTTCTGAAAGGGGGAAATGATGCGTCGGCTGAGTTATACCATTCCTCCCGAATGGGGAGGCGGGCCGCTCCAGGATTACCTGCGGCTACAGGGCTATTCACATCGGATGCGGGTCAAGCTCAAGCACCGCCCGGGCAGTATATGCCGGAATGGAGAGCCGGTTCGGATGGTCGATTTACTGCGCCCCGGGGATTCGATCGAAATCCGGCTGGAGGATGACCGTCAGACCACCGGCCCGGGGCGTCCAGGCTTGGACGCCCCAATCTTCTATGAAGATGAGGACCTGATCCTTTATCATAAACCACCGTTTATGGCGGTACATCCTTCCCGGGATCATCAGGAGGATACCCTGGCGAATGTTTTCTGCCGGCATCTGCTGGAGCAAGGACAGGAACAGGCGGTATTCCGCCCGGTTTACCGGCTGGATCGGGATACCGAGGGGCTCTGCCTGATTGCGAAAAATGCGCTGGCAGCAGCCAAGCTGGCTGGCCGGGTGGAAAAGGAATATGTGGCCATCCTTTGCGGGGAAGATCTGCCGGATGAGGGTCGGATCGACGCACCGATCGCCCAGCTGGAGCCTCACCGGATGCAGCGGGGGGTTCGCCCGGACGGGCAGCCGGCCGTCACGCATTATCGGATTGTCCAGCGGGGCGGCGGTTATGCCAAAGCGGTTATCCGGCTGGAAACCGGACGGACACACCAGATCCGGGTCCATTTTTCTCATCTGGGGTATCCGCTGGCAGGGGATTCGATGTATGGCGGGGACTGTTCCCGTCTGGACCGGCAGGCGCTTTGCTGCCGATGGATCCGGTTTTTGCATCCAACGCAGGAGGCATACATGGAATTTTGCATAAATATGCAAAATGAGTGGGATAATCTTTTGCACATTGAATAAATATTCAAATTTTTTGAATATTCCTCTTGCTTTTTCCTTTTCTTTGTGATAGAGTAAAGACACGGATTCAAACGAATCACAAATAAAAGCCCAAAAGGCTGTTTGGAGGAAGATTTATGAAAAAGTTTACAGCAGTAATGCTCTCTTTATTGATGTCAATAGCGCTTTTCGCAGGCTGCGGCAATCAGGACGTAACCTCGTCTGATTCGGCGCAGGGCTCGGCCACTCCGGCGATTCAGAGCGCGGACGATCTGGTTGGCAAGAAAATCGGCGTGCAGGGCGGCACCACCGGCGAAACCTGGGTACAGGAGAATGTACAGGATGTGAAGCTCAATTCGTATAATTCCGGTATGGATGCGGCGCTGGATTTGAAAAACGGCGCGATCGACGCAATTGTGCTGGATGAACTGCCGGCGAAAGCGATTGTCGCACAGAATCCGGATTTGATGGTGCTGGATCTGACGCTGACTACCGAGGAATATGCAATCGCTGTCAAGAAGGGCAATACCGCACTGCTGGAAAGCATCAACGCGGCCATTGCCAAAATGAAGGAAAACGGGGAGTATGACGCACTCTGCCAGGCGTTTATCCCGGCGGACGGCAATATTGTGATTCCGGAAGCCAAGGGTACCGAGGGGTCGGAAACCATCAAAATGGGAACGAATGCCTCTTTCCCTCCGTTTGAATATGTGGAAGGCAGCGATATCGTCGGGTTTGACATTTCTATGTCCCAGGCTATCGCAGAGGATATGGGGAAAAAGCTGGAAATTGTGGATATGAAGTTTGACGCGCTTCTTTCCGCGCTGGACGCAGGCAATATCGACTTTGCGGCGGCCGGCATGAGCGCGACAGAAGAACGGAAACAGCACGTAGATTTCTCAGAGTCTTATTATTCTTCCGCGCAGGTCATTATTGTCCAGAATCCGGACGCAAAAAAATAAGTCCCATTCCAGGCGGCAGCTTCCCTGCCGCCTGATGGACTGCAGCCGGGGAAAGGACGGAAAGGGGAATTTGCTTCATGCAGTTTTTTCAGAAATTTTATGATGTCATGCTGGCGAAGGGCCGCTGGGAGCTGATTGTGCAGGGCCTGGGGACGACGATCCTGATTTCGGTCTGCGCGATCCTGATCGGCACCCTGCTGGGCTGCCTGTTCGCGCTGATGAAAATCTCCAAAAGCCGGATCCTGCACGGGATTGCCGGGGTGTATACCACGGTGATCCGGGGGATCCCGCTGGCGACCCAACTGATGATTTTTGCTTTTGTGGTGTTCGGGCCGCTGGGCTGGGATAAGCTGTTGATTGCCATCATCGGCTTCGGGATCAACTCCGGCGCCTATGTCACCGAGATTATCCGCGCCGGCATCGAAGGGGTGGATATCGGCCAGACCGAGGCGGGACGTTCCCTCGGCTTGAACCGCACCCAGACCATGCTTAAAATTGTTCTGCCGCAGGCAGTGAAGGCGGTACTGCCGACCTATACCAGCGAGTTTATCGCCCTGATTAAGGAAACCTCAGTGGCCAGCTTTATCGCGGTCATGGATCTCAACAAAGCGGGAGACATGATCCGCAACGCATCTTATAACGCCTGGTATCCGCTGTTTACGGTCGCTGTGATCTATCTGATCCTGACCTTCGGCCTGACCAAGCTGTTTGGAATGATTGAAAGGAGGCTGGCGCGGAGTGATCGAGGTTAAAGATCTTTTTAAAAATTATGGGGAAAATCAGGTTCTTCGTGGGGTCACCGAAACCATCCATCAGGGGGAAAAGGTGGTGGTGATCGGGCCATCCGGTTCGGGGAAATCCACCTTCCTGCGCTGCCTGAACCTGCTGGAGCAGCCTTCCTCGGGTGAAATCTGGTTTGAGGGGCAGAATATCACGGCAAAGGGGACGGATATCGACCTGGTCCGCCGGAAAATGGGGATGGTATTCCAACATTTTAACCTGTTCCCGCATTTGACCATCCTTCAGAATATTATGCTTGCACCGGTGACGCTCAAGCTGCAAACGAAGCAGGGGGCTGAGGAATACGCCCGTGAACTGTTGGAGAAAATCAGCCTGCCGGATAAGGCGGATACCTATCCGGCGATGCTTTCGGGCGGGCAGAAGCAGCGTGTGGCGATTGCGCGCGCACTGGCGATGAAGCCGGATGTCATGCTGTTTGACGAGCCGACCTCGGCGCTGGATCCTGAGATGGTTGGAGAGGTACTCAGCCTGATGAAGGAACTGGCGGAGTCCGGTATGACGATGGTGGTGGTCACCCATGAGATGGGGTTTGCCCGTGAGGTTGCGACCCGGGTGTTGTTTATGGACGGCGGCAATGTGGTGGAGCAGAATACGCCGCAGGAGTTCTTCTCCAACCCGCAGCATCCCCGGACAAAGGATTTCCTGGCCAAGGTGCTGTAAAATAATACGATGAAAATAAGCGGCAAGGCTTTGTACGTCTTGCCGCATGGTTTTTTATACGATTTCTCAATAAAACGATTAAAATCTTTTTATCAGGAAGTCGTATTATTTTTCGTTCGCACTCCCGATTTCAAGCAGATTTCCCTCCGGATCGGCTGCATAAAAATTGCGGATACCGAAAGGATAGGTGATCGGTCCTCCTGCCGGGAACTGCACACCCAGCTTCGACAGACGCTCATATTCCGAATCCACTTCAGCAAAACTGGGCAGCCAGAGGGCAATTTCACAAGTCTGGTTGATACCCTTTGGCGGGATATAGTCCTCTCCTATTGCCTTGACGAATTCTTCTCTGCTGTACATAAACAAGGATAATTCACCGTTTGCGGTTTCAAAGTCTGCAAATGGACCGCCATCCCATTGAGTGTGAAAGCCCAATATATCCCTGTAAAACGGAACCATATGGTCCATGCTTCCAACTAGCAGGCAGGCGCCTATACGCACTTCTTTTCCATTCATTGTCATTTTCTCCTTTGAGATGATCCTACAGATTGTCCCAGTCGATTTTCCGTTCCTTGAAGTAATATTCCCGATCCTTTTCGCCGATTTCCCGCAGGATCCGGCAGGGGTTGCCGACCGCCAGGACATTGGAGGGCAGGTTCTTGGTTACAACGCTTCCTGCGCCAATTACGACGTTGTCCCCGATGGTGATGCCGGGCAGGATGATCGCTCCCGCGCCGATCCAGCAGTTCTTGCCGATATGGACGGGCGCGTTATACTGGTAGGCTTTTTCCCGGAGCTCCGGCAGGAGAGGATGCCCGGCGGTCGCAACGGTGACATTCGGGCCGAACATGGTGTAATCGCCGACATAGATATGGGTGTCGTCCACACAGGTCAGGTTAAAGTTGGCGTAGATATTTTTGCCGAAATGGACATGGTTCCCACCAAAATTTGCATGGAAAGGCGGTTCGATATAGCAGTTTTCCCCGATTTCCGCAAACATTTCCTTCAGCATAGCCCGACGTTTTTCAAATTCGGAGGGCCGGGTCTGATTAAAATCATACAGGCGCTCCAGGCATTGGGTTTGCCATTCCAGGATATCCGCTTCCCCGGGGAGGTAGAGTTCTCCGGTGTGCATCCGGTCTTTCATTTGGCTCATAGTGTATTCTCCTTTTCTTTTGGTTCAGGGTCATTGCTGCTTATTTTTCCATTGCACCGCTTATAGCGATAAAAGTTGACTGCGGAGGCCGCTAAAGAAGCCATCACCGCCAGGATCTGCAGGCCGGTTAAAAGCACCGGCGTAACCCCGGCATAAATTTCCACCCCTACGGCAAAGGCCCAGCCTGCCGTCACGAACAGCCATAGGATCGAAGCGGCCAAATACAGGGTGCGGTTTTTCATGGTTTCCTCCTATTCCATACAGTGCCGATGGCTTCTGCCCTACAATTCGATTTTGGTCCAACGCCCGTTCTTGAAACGGATCATGTTCAGGGTCATCCGCATAGCTTGGTCTGCCCAGAGCCCGATCCATGCGCCGATCAGCCCCCAGCCAACCGGGAAGCAAAGCACCCAGGAAAGCAGGGGCCGGATAATGGCGATGCTGATAAAGGATACCAGCGCGACAAAACGGGTATCTCCCGCGCCCCGCAAGCAGCCGGAAAAGACCACGCCCGCCGTTTGGAAATGGGTGGTGCAGGCGATAATCAGGATAATCAGCGAGCCCAGCGCAATGACCTCGGCGTCCTCCGTAAAGAGGGTCATCAGCATTTTTCGTCCCAGGATGAAGAAGAAAACCAGTCCGGTTGAAACGACAAAGGCCATCCGCTGGCCGGTTTTTCCATAGATAATCGCCAGATCGGGACGTTTTGCCCCCAGGCTTTGCCCTACCAGCGAAGAAGCGGCCACACTCAGCCCATCCCCGAAGGAGAACGAAATGTTGATGATATTCATACAGATCTGATGGGTGGCAAATGCGATGGTTCCCAGTGAAGCGACGATTTTCGCATAGGTGAAGAACCCGATCCGCATGAAGACCTGTTCCACCATGGCGGAGCCGCTGATGCTGAATAGGGAGGACAGGGTTTTCCGGTCGAATTTCCAGCTGGCGCGGGAATAGATATCCAGGAAGTTCGATTTATGGCAGAGGGAGGCAATCGACATCCCGCATCCGACAATATTGCCGATGACGGTGGCCCATGCGGCGCCCCGGACGCCCAGCTCCGGGAAGAACCAAATCCCGTTGATCAGAAGGTAATTGAAAATGACGTTGAAGATGTTGGCAACAATATTGGTTTTCATGGATATTTTCGTATTGCCCGCGCCCCGCTGGGCGGCGTTGATGGTCAGCGAAATGGCCATAAAAACAATGCTGATCATCAGGATTTGGAAATAGCCGACAGCGTCGTCGATCGTGTCGGCTTCCGCGCCTGAAAAAATCAGAATTGGCCGGGCGAACAGGATTCCGATACTGCTCATAATCAGCGCAATGCTGACCGACAGGATGAGAGATTGGCGCAGGCATCCGTTGGCGCCTTCCTGGTCCTGCTGTCCCCGCCGGCGGGCGACAATGGCCGTGACACCGGCATTCAGGGAGAAAATCATGGCTAACAGGATAAATTTCGGCTGGTTGGTGATGCCGACTGCGGCGATGGCGGCCGGCCCAATCCCGCCGACCATCATCGTATCAATAGAGCCGATCAGGCTGACCAGCACGGATTCGATAGCGCAGGGCCATGTCAGCTGGAACTGGCGGTGATAGACTTCCCGGGTGGGCGGCAGCGGCTCTCCAATCCGTGGTGAAGGACGGATCATGGATTCGACTGAGAAGAAGCGTTTCAGCAAACGGCTGGGGCTGCTCACAATAAGGACTCCTTTTTATTCAGTTAGTATGAATTTTATTTTATCACAACCTTCATTTTTGTGCAAGGATTCTGAGGGAATTTGTCGGCTGGAGAATACCGCCTGGATTCGGCCGGTCGGAACGATCCTTGCGGAAAGGGGGGCAGGTGTGTTATACTATAGTCAACGCACTTGAAAAGAAGCAACGGCTTCTTTTCAACACTGCGGCATGATATGCCGCAGGGCCGCTTCGCGGCCCTGCGGTAGGCTTCATAGACGGCGCACAGCGCATTTTATGCGCGAACAGGCAAAGCCTGACCCTCAAATCGGGTATGTGTGCCGACTATATAGGCGGAAAAAGCGGTATTGGCCGCAGAGGGAAAGGGGAATGAACGATGGAAAACTGTCCGATTATTCTGGATACCGATCCGGGGATCGACGACGCGGTCGCGCTGGCTGTACTGAATTATTATTGTCCGGAGCGGGTCCGGCTGATCCTGACAAGCTACGGGAATATTTCAGTGGAGAAAACCACCCGCAATGCACAGACCCTGCGGGCCCTGCTGGGCTGGGAAGTCCCGGTGGTGAAGGGAAGCGTACGCCCGGAAAACAATCGCTATGAGGAAGCCGCCCATATTCACGGTGCGGACGGATTGGGAGGGCTCCGGCTGGAGGCGCCTATGGAGCTGGGTGAAGCCGAGGACGGCGACTTCCTGCAGCGGGTCCGGGATAGGATCTGTACGTTGGGTTTGGTGGAATATATCACCCTGGGGCCGCTGACCAACCTGGCGGCGCTGCTGCGGCGTTTCCCTGAAGTGCGGCCGTGTATTGCCCGGGTAGTCTGTATGGGAGGCGGCTTTGGCGTGGGGAACGTCACCCAGTGGGCGGAATTCAATATCCACTGCGACGCGGAAAGCGCGGATTTTGTTTTCGCCGAACTGCCGGAAATCGCGCTGATCCCGTTGAATATTACCAATAAAGTAGCGTTTGACCTAGAGCAGATTGCCGAAATGACTCAGCCGGATACGCCGCTTTGCCGCGCAATGGGGCAGATCCTTCGGATGAATTACCACGCCTGCGTGAATTACGGTGAAAAAGGCTCAACCATGCACGATTCCGCCGCTGTGCTCTATGCGATTTTCCCGGAGCTGTTCGAAACCGAGCGCTGCGGCGTCCGGGTGGATTGTGGGGAGCGCTACGGGGAAACCCTCCGGGAGGAGAGCCGCCGGAATGTCATCCTGCCCCGGGAAGCGCAAATCTCAGCCCTGCTGGAACGGATTGCAGAAGCGATCCGGCGGCCCGAAAAAAATTTTTGAGGGATGAAGCAAATGCCGCTGCTGCGGGGTATTCCCAGTGAAAGGGGTGTTTTCCATGAAAATACGATTATTGAGTTGTTTGGCTGCCATTGCGCTGCTGTTCAGTTCCTGCGGCGCCGTATCGGGCGGACGAAACGGTCTGGATTTATTTGAGGAAAACGGCGCGTCTGCTGTCCCAAGCGCCGGGCAGGGGACGAATGCGGCCATGTTTGATACGGTGGAAAATGAAAAGAGCACGCTGGAGGATTCCGGTGCGGCCGCCTTGCCGGAGGAACGGAAAATTATCTGGACGGCGGATTATGTGGTGGAGGTCAAGGATTTCAGCAACAGCCTGGAGCGTCTGGAATCAGAGGCGGCTTCCTGGGGCGGGTATGTTCAATATACCGAAACCTGGGGGAATGCAGAAGAGGGTACGGCTTCGGCCCGGCTGGTCCTGCGGATCCCGGCGGGGAAGCTGGAGGAAACTCCCGGGCTTCTGGATGAGATCGGGAACGTCACCCGGGCGTCAAAGGGCTCCGAGGATGTCACGCTGGATTATTTTGATCTGGACACCCGGCTGAAGGTGCTGGAAGCGCAGGAAAACCGTCTGCTGGAGCTGCTGGAACGGGCGCAGACCGTGGAGGAAATCCTCCAGATCGAAACCGAACTGAGCCGGCTCCGGGTAGATATTGAGCAGCTGACCGGACGGCTGAAGCACTACGACAACCAGATTGATTATGCGACGGTGAACGTCCGTCTGGAGCAGACCCGGGATTATACCGTTCAAAACGACGGATTTTTCAGCTGGCTGTGGGAAACGGTCAAGGATTCCGGCAAAAGCCTGGTCCAGGTGCTGAAATGGCTGGTTTCCTGCCTGATCCTGCTCCTTCCCTATATCCTGATCGGGCTGGTGGTATTCCTGCTGATCCGGCGGCATTTCCGCAGGAAAAGAGCGGCGCGGATGCAGGCCCCGCCGGATACAGGCGAAGAAGATCAGAAGTAAAGCAAAAAAATACGGGCGGTTTAACTGCCCGTATTTTTTTGCTTTATATTATTTGTTTTTATACCAATAGGAATATTTTACAAAGAAATAATCGCAGATGACGCGCCATAGAGCCCCGCTGACCAGAAAAGCCAGCACACCGCTGACAATCGCTTTCGGGGTGTTATGGTGGGTGATCGGCACCTCCCAGCCGTCCCGGGCAACGTTGGACCATTCTACAGTAGCGGAAAAATCCCAGGCCCATTGGGCGGACAAGACTCCCAGCAGGATCAGCCCGGCGATAAACAGGATCCAGGTGATGGTTCTGGGGGAAAAGGATCCGAATTTCATAAGGGTTCCCTCCGTTTTTCTTTTAGTTTTTTAAGATACGGATTCAATAATACGATTGGGATATATGCAGTTGCCGTTACATGCTTTGGTTAAGGTTTCCCCTTTCTGACCGCACTTGCTGCAAACTTTTTCATAGGTATGGGTTTTTTTATTACAGCCGACAGACCTCCATGAAAAGGAATGGGTGGGCGTATCCTTATATTCAGTAATTATACCAGATTTAACTTCTATACCACAGTCTCTACAAACCTCGCGATAGTTACGGGAAACTGTAGTACAGGTTTCACTGACAATCCCACCAATTTTAACACTGACATGGGTATGTTTACAGGATGCCGGTACATTTATTTTAGGTGCATTGTCTGGAGAAGCAGCGGAAGCAGGAACAGCAGGAATCAAAAGGAATGCCAGAAGTAAACCAGTTGCAATAAAACGGGAACACAGTTTTTTTATGTAAAATCCTTCTTTCTCTTTGTTTTTTCCATTTTCATTTCGCATGCTTTGTAACGAGTACCCTTATATATTCATGGGAATCACCGCTTTCTTTTTGATATTTCTATATTAACATAAAAACCAGAAAAAAATCCAGCTTTTTTATAAAAATAATCTAAACTGTAAAGAAAAAATCCTATAAATCCAACAGGATTTATAGGATAAAAGAGTAATTGTTCCACAGGCCGGGAAAGCCCCTGGGAATGCGGGTTTACCGCTTTTCCCGGGGGTCGGTTTGTTCCTGTTCCTTCAGGAATTCCTCCAAAATCCCGGCGGCCGAGGCGCAGAACCTGCCGCAGGGCCGGGCTTGATAATACTGCGGGGTGCGGGCATCCGGCACGGATCCCTGTCCGGCCAGCTCCGGGCCCAGCAGCTCCCGGCAGATCAGGCTTCCGTGTTTCTCCCGGAAACGGTTGGCCAGCGTTTGGATTTGGGCGTAGAGCGCAGCTTTGGCTTCGGAATCACGCGGGTCATCATAGCCGAGCAGCAGCCCCGCCGCCAATACCATGCTGGATACCGCGCCGCAGGTTTCCCGCAGACGCCCTATCCCGCCGCCCATTCCCGAAACGAGCCGGGCCGCTGTCGGCCGGTCGAGCCCCTGTTCCTCGGCAAAGGCCAGAAAAACGGCCTGCGCACAGTTATAACCTTCTTCAAACAGCGCCTGAGCCTGTTCGCCTTTGGTGTTCATCCAGATCCCTCCTCGGTATTAGAAAAGCTTTCTGCCATTATAGCACAATCTGTTCCTGTTTTCCAGCGGAAAAACGGTGTGTGCCTGAGGCAAAAAAGAAAAATGAGCCGGCCAGGATCGGGAAATAAAAAGTAATCATCCGCCAAAGCAGCATCGCTAAGGAAACCCCGGCTTCACTCTGGAAAAAGGGGGCGAAAAATACATGGAAGCTGTATTCTGCCCCACCGGCCACGCCGGGCAGCGGGACAAAGGAGGAAACCATGGTGACGAAGGATTCCGCGGCGACCACCATCCCCGGAGGAGTCCCGGTAATGCCGAATGCCAGGCAGATGAAATAAGGGATCAGGAAAAATACCGTCAGCTGGAGCAGGGAAAGCAGGGCGCTGGCCGCGATACTGCCCGGATGCCTCCGGATCAGATCAAAGCTTTCGTGGAAACGCCCCAGTTCCTTTTCAGCATAGGAGAGGGCTTCCTCCTGCTGTTTTACGACCCGCAGGCGGGCGAGCAGCCGGATGAGCCCTTCCGCGGCAAACCTGGTGAACCGCCGGAAGAAGCAGATGCAGAACAGCCCCAGCATGACCAGCGTATTGATGGAAAAGCCCAGGAATACCAGATAGCCGAAGCCGGTAACCTGCCCGGAGAATTCCCGCCACCAGAACAGCAGGACTACCAAAGAATAGAGGGTCAGGCTGCATTGGTAAACGATAAATTTGACCATCAGCGCGCTGCCTGCCAGCCCAAGCGGGACGCCGCTTTTGACCATCGCATAGGCTTGGATCGGCTGTCCGCCGCTGGCAAAAGGGGTGATGCAGTTGAAAAGCTGGCCGATCATGGAGGTGGAAAAGGAATTCCGGAACTGCTGTTTGGCGTAAAGGGAGCGGGTGATTTGATGTAGGATTCCGGCCTCCAGCAGCCAATAGAGGATGATCATCCCGGCCGCGCAGAACATCCAGCCCGGTTCAATGCTCTTAAACAGGCTCAGCAGCTGGGCCGCGCCGTTTTGATAAATGACCAGCCCGAATACGCCGAGAAAAACCAGCGCCAGGATCAGCAGGTTCCATTTTTTAGACTTCATGCGAGGCTCCTTTCCGGAACCGGCGCAGGGAAGAACGCCGTTCCTGTGCCTGAATGACGCCAGTATAGAATTGGTCCCACATGGAAAGGACATGCCGCCGGTTATAGAATTCCTGCCCGCGGCGGGAAGCCTGAAGCGCTTCTTGGTAAAAATCCGGCTCCGCCTGTAGGCGGAGGATTGCACGGATGAAACCCGTGCAATCCTGTTCCTTGAGATAATAATCAAACAGGATGTTCTCATAGATCGGGATGTCCCGCAGCAGGATCGGGATATTGCAGTTCATCGCTTCAAGGATCGTCATCGGGAACAGCTCTTCATAGGAGGGCAGGAACATAACATCGCCGAGATTGTAAATCCCGTTCATTTCTTCCCTTCCGACAATGCCGGTAAAATGCAGGTTCTCGCCCGGGTTTTCCAGGACTTTCTGAATTTCTTCATAGCCGTCGGTAATTTTTCCGAAAGAAAATCCTCCGGCCCAGACGAACTGTACCTCTGGAAGCTGCCGCGCGCATTCGACAAAATCAAAAATCCCTTTGCGGGTTTGGAGCTGTCCCGCACAGACTACTGTAAAGCGGTCGGGATCCAGCCCGTATTGCTGCCGGAGGGCCTGTTTCTGGTCCGCGGGGAGTGGGTAGAAATCCCGGTCGCTGACGTAATTTGGGATATAGGTCACTTTCGCCGGATCAATGCCGTAAGCAGCCAGGCGCTCAATAAAATACGGGTTGACGGTGACCAGGTAATCCATGGAATCATAAAATTGGATCAGGTAACGATAGAAAAGCCTTTTGGCCGCCTGGGGGAGCTTCAGGCTTTGTTCCACAGTTTCGGGCAGGAAATGCACATACCCTACCGTCGAGCCGCGCAGCTTGGCAAACGGGATACTCAGGAAAAAGGGGAAATTGACAGTGTGATAATGAGTAATATCGCCAACACTGCGGTTGACGGTGACTGAAAAACGGTCGGACAGCCCCTCCGTAACCAGCCCGAGCTGTTCTTCATAGGCGGAAGCGACCCCTTGCCCTTTGACCGAACCGGCCCGGGACATCATGCTGATACGATATTTCATAACGATTCCTTCTTTCCTTTTATCGTAAATGGCTGTTTGTCAATTAAAGCCGTGATAGCAGATGAAATGTTCTATACAGCAGAACGATTGGCTCGAAGAAGAATCTTCAAATTTTCGAAAAAAGTTGTCCATACCCTTTGGGGTATGGACAACTTTTTATAAATTTAGGAGGGTCAGAAAAGACTAAACCAGGTTTTCTGTAAGAGTATCCGTATATCCCAGCTTGATCCACCATAATTTCTGGTCAATGTATTCTACACAGATCCTATATTGACCGCTGATTCCGTTATTAAAACAATAAACTTCAGATTTATCTGGAATCAGGACATAATCCGGTTCGCCCAGGATCCGGTGGAGATCCTCGGGGGAATCCCCGATCCGGATCCCCCGGGTCATGAATTCTTCGTCCCGGTCGCTGCCCAGCTTCCCGCCCCGAAGCCCACAGGCCCGGGCTTTATCCGGGAAATCCTGCCCATCCGTGGAAAAAGCGGTTTGGATATACACTTCGCGGGCAATGACAATGTCTTCTTTTTTGTCAAGAGGGTTATAGTTCAGGACGGAAAAAGTTGTGTAGAGGTCTTCGGCCCTACAGGGGATATAGGTTTCTTTTTCGCTCAAAGTGGCGATAAAATCCGCGTTGGCTTTCAGAGTGCAGTTCCGGATAGTATGAACGAAGACGGCCGCCGCCACAAAGATAAACAGCGCCGCCAGAAGTTTATCCCAGCCGGACCAGCGCGGCCGGCTCAACGGCTCTTCCTTTCGGGAATCCTTCACAGCCTGGAATGCCTGCCGGGTAACGGAACCGACAAATTCTCTCGGGGGAGGGTCTTTCGGGTAGTGTATCATCACAAAGCCTCCTTTCAGCTTGATGGGAGAGTTTGATGGATCAGCTTAATTCCATCTAACTTCTGCTGAGAATATTCCAGAAACAGCTGATACTCCCTGCCGTCGCCGCTGAAACGGTAGACCTCAGATTTTCCGGGTGTTAAAACCTGATCCGCTTTGCCCAGGATTTTCCGGACTTTTTCCATGGAATCCCCCTGTCGGATGCCCCGGGCCATAAATCTCCAGCCCCGGTCGCTGCCGAGCTTCCCGCCCCGGATCCCCCGGAAATCGCCGTTGAGGAGATCAACCCGGTTTGCAAAACCGTAGCTGTCTTTCCGCGCAAAGGGGTCGAGGTTGTTCAGGACGGCAAACGGCTCGTAAAGATCCTCAAGGGTGCAGGGAATATAGGAAACCTTCTTTTCCATCGAAATAATAAAATCCGCGTTGGCTTTCAGGGTGCAGTTCCGGACAGTCTGAACGGAGACGGTCGCCGCCACGAAGATAAACAGCGCCGCCAGGAGTTTATCCCAGCCGGACCAGCGCGGTCGTCCCAACGGCCCTTCCTTTCGGGAGGCCTTCACGGCCTGGTATGCTTCCCGGGTAACGGAACCGACAAATTCTCTCGGGGGAGGGTTTTTCGGGTAGTGCATCATAGGATAACCTCCTTTGGGATCGGTTTAGGAGCCTGGCAGGGGAGGAAACGCATAGCTGAGGACGATCCGACTGACTTTCTGGTCGTCGTCCCAGTGCAGGCGGAGGGTGTACCGTCCGCCGTCCCCGGCGTCGAAATAGTAAAACGTATATTGATCGATATTTTCCCTGTCGAAATAATAAAACCGATATTTCTCGAAAGCGTCCGTGGGTTCGGGGAACGGTTCGGGAGCTGGGCCCGGCTCGCCCAGAATCCGGAGGACGTCCTCGGCTGAATCAGCTGCAATCGGCACTGCCATTGATGGGGGAAAGCAGCGTGACCGCCTTCGATTCCTGGGTGGTGCTTCCGGGAAGACTAGGAATTTCGAAGGGGAGATCCACCGCATTACAAGGAATCCCGAGCGTTTTCCCTTCAGCAGTCACGATAAAATCAGCGTCCTTTTTTACGCTGAGATTGTTCATCCATCCGATGGCTGCCAGGATCGCCACGAACAGCAGCACGATCAGCGGCACGATAAGGAGCGTCATCCAGGGCTTAAACTTTCCCTTTGAGTCCTTCACTGCCTGGAACGCCTGCTTGGTCATGACTCCGACGATCTCTCTCGGGGGCGGGAATTTCATCATAAAGCGCATCTCCTTTATTTTACGGGGTCGATTGGGCCATAGGGAAATTTATTCGGCATTTCCTCAATGGCCTTTTGCAGTTCCTCAGGATCATAGTTGTCCCAATAGAGGGGCTCGTTTTTGATATCCCGTTTCCCGCGGCAGAACGAGTCCATCGAATCCTTGTCATAAAAATACCATTCCGCGATTACAATCCGGTCGTCCGTACTTTCCACAAGGAACTCCGCGCCGCAGCTGATGGCAACATAAACCAACTCCCGATCCGGGTCGAGATAGTTGTTGTGAACGCGAGTGTTATACTCACACAAATAGATCTCATGAATAACGTTCGTCCCATGAGGGAAAGGGGTCGCTTTGAGCTGCTGTTCCATGTAGTCGATCAGCGCGGGATTTTCGATGTACCGGCTGAAATCCATCTCGGTTTTGGTATCAGCCGCGTTCTGGAGTGCCAGTACGGCTTCGGAGCAGAGGGCAAAGATTTCTTCAACGTCCTGAGATGAATCCCAGAATTCTTTACCGTAGTACTTCACCTTAGTCGGCACATATTCCTGCTGGGAGGAAACCGGCTCCTCCTCCTGCGAAGAGGTTTCGCTGACCGCCGCCGAGGATTCCGGTT
>CANSRB010000029.1 GCA_947649285.1 uncultured Clostridia bacterium | reverse complement strand
ATAGTCGTCTGGAAAGCAATATCTTCAATGGTTTTCATAATTTTACTGATCTGGTTGGATGTTTCGCTGATCTGTGCCATTGCCGCAATCATTTCCTGCATTTCAGTGTTGCTGGCAGTGACATCCCCACCGGCATCTGCGGTCGTTGCGCTTGCTTCGGAAGCATAATCAGCCATATGCTGAACCTGGCTGGAAATTTCGCTGATGGTTGCCACCAGCTCCTCAACCGAGCTGGCCTGCTCAGTGGCACCCTGAGAGAGCGCCTGAGCACCGGAAGAAACCTGTTCTGCGCCGGCGGAAACCTGCTCGGAGCTTTGATTGATACCGAAAATAGCGTCGCTCAGGCTTCTGTTGATGTGACGAACAGACTGGAGAAGCGGCGCATAATCCCCCAGATAAGATGCTTCCGCGCGGGTACGGACATCAAAGTTCCCCTGCGCCATCTCTTCCAGCAGGAAGTTAACGTCCTGGATAATCGTATTGAGGCCTTTGGTCAGTTCACGCATACTGTTGGCAAGCTGGCCCAATTCATCTTTGGATTCATAGGTAACAGCCACTTGGAGCGAGCCTTTTGCCATCTCTGCAGCGGCAATTTCAAGTTCCTGTACAGGCTGCCGGATCCCGCGGGTGATGGAGGTTGCCAGGATTACAGTCAGTACTAAGCTGACAACCGCCAGAGCCAGAAGCTCAAGCATGGTGTTCCGTTTTACATCCGCACCGTCCTGATAATAATTCTGCGCGGCAGTCTGGGAGCCTTCCGAAATTTGAAGCAGTATTTGGTTCATGGTATCAGAAGCCGTTACATACTGTTCGTTAAACAGCTTCAGCGCCTGGTCGGCCTGGCCGTTCTGGGTCAGCGAAAGTACCTGCTGGCGGGTGGAGATCATGGTTTCCAGCGTGCTGTTCAGGGTTGACAGGCCGGCTGCATCACCCGTGTATTTTTCGTTGATTTTGTCTATGTACTCCTTTAACTCCGCGCCGGAAGCGTTTGCGGAGCTAATGCATTCCTGCACAATGCTGCTGGAATCGATCTCTGCCATTGCACGGTAGATATGCCGCTGGGTTTTCCATACCGCGTTGCGTGCCCCCCAGGCCATATCCACCATCTGGAACGGCTCAGAATAGAAATCTTCCAGCCCATCGGCTGCCCGGCTAATACCGGTCAAGGAAAATATCACCGAAGCTAGATAAAGCAAAATGATAATGCCAAAAGCGAGTATCAGCTTTTGGGCTACTTTCAGGTTTTTGAACATGATTGACTAACCTCCTATTAATGACGTCAAAAACTTTTATTTTAACAGCCCCGTTTCCCATATCCCGGATAAGGCTGCCGAAACGGATAGCCGGAAAAACAGCCTGTAGTTGCTTTTTGTCCTTATGAATTTGCGGATTCCAATGCTTCCATCGATTCCTTCACATCTTCATCCTCTGCGGAACGCCCAGGGGACATTAACTCAGACCAGATCTGGTTGACGGATTCGACACATTCAAAATATTTTTGTGTCAGTGTATCCATCGGCATCCCCAATACGGCGGCATGGTTCTTCATCCCATTCCAGTCAGCCGTTTCATAACAGAGCACCAGCTGGTAAAGCGCGCCGCATTTGCCTTCGCCGGTGAGCAGTGCGGTTTTGATTTCGTCTGAAACTGCAAGCTCACTCAAAGCTGTTTCAAGTGAAACCTGCATGAGCGTACCCAGTGTAGAGAACATCCCCATCAGGTAGGCTTCTGACTGGGAAATCGGCAGGCCTTCCACCATGCTGCTCAATTCTGAACAGAAGGAAGCGCGCAGGAAGGACGTTTTCAGCAGCTCTTCATCCGCGCTGCCGCTATCGTGCCGGAAGCTGAGCAGATACACCCACTGCTTGAGCTGGCCCAAGCCCAGGATCACCAGGGCCTGCTGGATAGATTTTGCCCGGTTGCGCAACGCAAAATAAGCAGAATTCACCAGCTTCATCAACGAAAAGGCCAGCGTTGCATCCCGCGAGATAATCTGGGCAATTTCATCAATATCCGGTTCGTCTTTAGTAACCGCCACAATCAATTGGAAAAAGTTGCTTTGAATATGGTCCATACGGTGTACTTTGGAAACACTTTGCTGGCCAATCGCACTGCCTTGCATATAATCGCATCCCAACTCAACCGCCTTGTCATAGGCTTCCTGGGTATTGACGTTATAAGCCGCCACCTGCTTATTGAAATTCTTTCCAATGTTGACGATATTCTGGAGCGAGGTGCCGTGGGGATCTTTAAAATCCATCTTGATAATATCCACCACATCAAGGATCCAGAAATAGCGGGCCGTGAATTCAAAGCCGCTGATTGCGATCTTATATCCCTGTTTTTTATACCGCTGAACGATTTTCTGCGCCAGCGGATGGATAATCGCATTGTCCTCAATCTGTATGACCAGCTTATCCGGAGTAAAAATCCGCGGGACATTCTTCATCAGCAGGTTCGGGGTAAAGGTAATAAACGCCTGTTTCCCGCCCAGAATCCGGTCGTTGTCGAACTGGAGCAGGAACTGCTCAATGGCGTTCGCCACCGTAGAATCTTTTTGATTGTAGAGGGATGTTTCATCCTGCTGATAGAGGATTTCGTAAGCCGCCACTTTCTGTTTGGAATCCATGATTGGCTGCCTGACAATATATGTTTCCATAGCCTCTCCGTTTCTCCGCTGCTTCCTGTGATCAGGGGCCGGGGAAAGCAAAGCAGCGGTATACTTTCCCTCATTCGTTGCAAAATGCGCCGGGACACCGTTCAGCCCCAGACGCATCCTGCCGAACCCCTCCTATTTATTCAGCCCTTGTCCTTAACGGCAAGGGACAAAATAACACCTTATACATCATCCCAACGGATGGTGATATCGTCCCGGTCCCGGATTACCTCCAAGTAAGAGGCAGCCTCCCCGTTCAGCTGCAGTACAACGCCGCCCTTGGGGTTGGAAGGGTCAATATCTACAAAGTTCAGCATATCCACAAACTGGTAAGGGGTGTGGTCCGGCTTCGGGTATAGTTCCACCGGGTTCCCGTTCAGCGTAACGTGGATCATACGGTCATAAATCTGCGGAAGCGGTGGTGCAATAGGGGATGCCATCGGCGGAGCGGGTGGCATTGGAGCCGGTTCCGGTACTTCCGCGGCCTTCATCTCTGCCAAAGGGGAAGGCCGCGCTGCCTGCACAGGCTCCGGCTGAGGTGCTTCCTCCGCCGGAGCCTCCCCTTGGAGTTCCGCATTCAAAACATCCCCATCCTGAAGGGAGTCCTCCGGGCTGCAAAGCTGCCCGTCCCGATAAAACCACATCCCGTCCAGCGGGAGCTCCAGCCATTCGCAGACCGTCTGCAAAGAATCCGGGTGTTCGATCTCCAAAGAAACGCCATTTACAATCCGCCGGGAACGGTCTGCCGGGACGCCGTTGATCTGAACGCGGGTTTCCAGCGGATATTCAGCCCCGTCCAAGATCACAGTTACCGTCATCCAATCCCGGATTTCGCTTTCCACGGTTGGTGCGGCATCCATCCCCGATTCCGCCGGACGGAACTCGATCCGGTCCTCCGGATACACAGGAACGGACAAACTAGCCTCTGCACCGTTCAGCCGAACCTCCGCCGGGGAGGCATACCCGCCGCGGCAGACCTTCCGCTCCCCGTTGCACTCATAAATGACGCTGGCTCCGGAACGTCCCATAATCTGGCTGTATTGGCATCCGGACAGCAGCAGGATTTCCAGCAGGGTGGTCACGCCCTTTTTCAACAGGGTAACCTTTTTCCCGTTCACCGTTACTGAAAACGCCTTTTCCAGCCGGTTTGTCATGGCGGTCACCGCAATCCCCACCGGTGTTGCGAACTCCGGGCCGCTGATATCCAAATCGGTTTCCACCATCCGTTTGAGGTAATTATTCCCGCCGACCGCTACCTTCTTTTCATCAATGGATAATTTCCCCGCGATCATCCCACATAACGGGGCAAGCTGGCATCCGCCGCCGACCAGGAAAACAGCCGCAGGCGGTTTTCCGTTGCATTCCAGGATCCGGCCGGAAATCTCCGATGCCAGCTCTTCCACAGCCGGCCGGATCTTCTCGGCCAGCTCCGAAGCAGAAATCTCATAGCTGAAGCCCAGAATATCCCGGTAGCCAATCAGGCCGTTTTTCTGGCCATGCTCCATTTTCATCTTTTCCGCCGTTTCAAAGTCCACCAGGCATTCCTTCATGATCGCCTCAGTGATTTCATCGCCAGCGATTGTCGCCATGGTATAGGCGGTCACACTGCCGTTATTCGAGATCGCGATATCCGACGTCCCCCCGCCGATATCTACCAGCGCCAGGTTCAGCATCCGCAGCTCCCGGGGAATAACCGCGTTCATCGCGGCGATGGGTTCCAGCGTTACGCTGGCCACCCGCAGCCCCACCTTCCGCATCACGGCATACAGGCTTTCCACCACCTCGCTGGGAAGAAAGGTCGCAATAATCTCACAGCGGGCATGGCGCCCCTTATGATCCAACAGGGTGGAAATCTCATATCCATCCAGCCAGTATTTGACTACCGAATGTCCTACGCAGAGGAAGTTCATCTTCCCAGCATCCGACAGCTCGGCGTGCAGCTGCTCATAGGCGCGCTGAATTGCGCCGGTTTCCAGCTCCAGCACCTGCCGGTCCTGGATCGGCTCTTTTTCATCCAATTCGATTTCATAATCCGCCTTGCAGGTTTCCAGCGCACGACCGGCCGCTGCAATGCAAACCTCCTGAAGCGGAACGCCCACCTTTTTTTCCAGCCGGTTTTTGACGTTCTCCGCCACCAGTGCCGTCTGGGCAATATCCTCAATCTGCCCGTCTACGACAGCCCGTCGGGTATGCTCCTCGGTCTCCACCGCGAGCACCTGGAACAGGTCCCCTTTTGGCGCGCCGACAATGCCGGTTACACTCCGCGTGCCGATATCCAGCACGAAGATCAGACCGCTGTCCTCTGGTTCAGGAACCGCCGCGGCAGGGGCTTGTTCTTCCAACATTTCGTCCATCGTGTTGTCCTTTCCAGCCTTTTCCTGCAATGAAAAAGCTTCTCTGTATCCCAATCCCGGAAAAGGCCGGGAGACTTATTCCTCCGTCTGGCGGGGTGTCTTCCGCATCCGGCGGAGCTCCTCCGCCTGCACCCGGAACAAAAACGCGCAAAGCTTGTCGGACATCGCCGGGGACAAATCCTCAAACGAACACCCATAGCCCCGCTCCCCTTCTTTTTCCACCAAGCGGCGGACCCGGCAGGTAAAATCAAAATGATCGTAGCGCAGCAGCACCCGCACATCCACCTTCTGCCCGATTTCCAGCTTTCCGGCCGGCATCAGGAAGAACAAACCGTTCAGGCTGAGGTCCTGCACCGTAACCGAAATGGTCCGGGCGACCGGCACCCCTCTGGCGTTATTCACCATCAGGGTCAGCTGGCCGCGCAGCCGGGTATGCACCCGGAAGGCCTCCCGCCGCTCCGAAACGTTCACCGGCGCATAATCGGTGATCCGGATGTGTTTCGGGGTCGCCACCAAAAGCTGCCCAACCCCGAAAAAGGGGACACCCTCCTTGTTATTTACCTGGAAATACAGATAGGACCCGCTTTCCATCGCTATGGGTGAAAATTCTTTTCCTTCGCTGCGCAGTTCCAAATAATCGGGCTTGATGTCTGCCAGAATCCCTTCCGCCAGCAAATCCCCCGCCGTCCCGCGCAGAGTCAGCCGTTCCCTTAAATGACCCGCAGTCAAACGGGCTGTTGTTTCCTGTTGCATTCCCGTTACTACTCCTTTCGAACCGCCGGCAGGCCGTCCGGGTTTTTAATTTCAGAGGTCACCTGAAGAAGCTGGCAGTAAATCGCCGCAATCACCTGGTAAAGCTCCTGCGGGATATTGCTGCCGATCTCCAGCATACAAAGCAGAGAGGCCGCGCTGTCATCGCGGAAAACGGGGATCCCCTTCTGCTCCGCAATATCAATAATTTTTTCCGCGATTTCGCCGTAGCCGGAGGCAATAACGACCGGCGCAGCGTCCTGTTCGGCGTTATATTTCAGCGCAACCGCCTTATTAGATTTTGACATTGATACCCGTCCTTTTATATGGTAATGATTTGAACACATCCATCAACGAGCGCGTATGCTCCAGCTTGTCGATCCGGATATTCCCAAAATGGTAGGGCAGCCCGGCAATGCTGGGGCTGAGCCGTTCCATCATCTTTTCTTCAAATGTTTTCAGGTAAGCCGGCGGGCAGAGAAGCGAAAGGTCGATCGATTGTTCTCTTACGTAAAGCTCGGCTTCAAACTGGCCGATCCCTTCAATATCGAAGACGATCAGCATATGGATATCCCCCTTGCTGCCCGATCCGCCCTGACGTTCCCGTTCGTCCTCATGGCCGTTCGGGTTGATCCAGATTTCGGCGAAAGCCTTCATCCAATCGCTCTGAACCGGTATAACATAATGCAGCAGCGGGGTAAAGTTGCAGGGGGAGGAAAGCAGGCTGTGGATAATCCGTTCAATTTTTTCCGCATTCAGCAGGGTGAGGGTTTCATCGCTGGTTTCCCTTCCGATAATATTAGTGAGGACGTCCATGATGTTGGAGCTTTCCTCTTCCCGTCCATGGGATTCGGACACAAAGAAGCTGGTCAGCGCGCGCTGAAAATCCTGACGCTGGCGGCTGTCCAGCAGCGTCATCAAATGGGCGATCGACTCCTGAAGGAAATCCGGGTTGTCGTTATAGCGGGAGAGGTTGTAAACCGTAATGGAAACCATTTTTTGCAGCTTGGGGGTAAACAGGATGCTGTCCTCCACCTCCTGAAGGATGGTAAGCACCTCGCTTTTCAGCTGCTCAAACCGGGGCGGCGCGCTCTCCTGCCGAAACTGTGCGGAAAGCTGGAGCAGCCGGGAGGAAAGCTCCCGGCTCGGCCCGACGCTCTGCCCCAAAAACTGGAGCGTATTGGCAATCCCATCCAGCACATCCTGGTTGCCCTGGTGATGGTTTACCGCCTTCAGCAGGTTGGCAACCGCTTGCTTCATCTCGGGGATCTGGACTGTTTCGGAGGAAAGGCTGCGCAAAAAATTGAACAGTTCCCCCTTAAACGCCGTAGAGGTATTTTCCTGGCGGGTCATCTCCGCCGCAATCTCCTCCGGCTGGATCAGCAAAGCATCAAAAAGCTGCTGGATATCCTGCGTCAGCGCGGTATTGTTGACCGGCAGCAGCTGGATAATCTCCTGCAGCATGAAAATATTTTTGAGAAACCCCACCGTCACCGACGGATCCTTCAGCAGATTCATCAGGATCGCCGGGGCTTCATCCCCTTGGAGCATCCCGTTATTTTGTTTTAATATCTCGCCCTGTGTGGCCGGCTTCGCGACTTTCTGAACATCCGGCAGGTTAAACGCGGCGTTCGGATCCTGCAGCTGCTTGGTGACCTGCGGGTCCGCCTTGTTCAAGACAGGGGTCGTTATTTTCAACAGCTCGGGCATAGCGTTGCTTTTCACCTTTTCCTTGCATAATTTAGGGCGCTTCAAAGCCGTTTCAGGGCAGGATCCCGCCCCCAAAACGGATAAAAAAGTGGATCCCGCGGAATAAAAGTTTCCGCCGCCCCGATTCCATAATACGCCGTTCTTTAATATATATCGTAACAAATTTGAAAAAGTTAAATGGAAATATTAAGTTTTCTGAAAATGTGTCGAAAAAAGATTATAGAGAGTTTATCGAATTTTTTACGCATCCTGCATACGGGCGCTCCCCTGAAAAACTTTCACAGAAAACGGCCGACGCTTTCTGCCCCGCTTTCGGATGCCCCTCCGCCATATTCGGAGGGATGGATGGAGGAATTTATTGAGATGAAATGTACGTTGCCCGACGGTTCCGTCCGGGAATTTCCGTCGGAAAGCACTCCGCTCGATATTGCGCGCAGCATCAGCGGGAGCCTTGCCCAAAACCTCTGTTCCGCTTTGGTAGACGGTGAGATTTTGGATCTCCGCACCCCGCTGACGAAGGACTGCCGGCTGGAGCTGCTGACTTTCAAAGACGAAAAGGGCCGCGGCGCGTTCCGCCATACGGCGGCCCACATCCTGGCTCAGGCTGTCAAGCGCCTGTATCCGGAAACCAAGCTTGCGATCGGCCCTTCGATTGCCGACGGCTTTTATTACGATTTCGACCGGGAAGGCGGGTTCGCGCCTGAGGATCTTCCGAAAATCGAAGCGGAGATGAAAAAAATCGTCCAGGAAAACCTGCCGATTACCCGTTTTACTCTCCCGCGGGAACAGGCTCTCAGCCAGATGGAAGCCGCCTCCGAAGATTATAAACTTGAATTGATTCAGGATCTGCCGGAAGATGAAGAAATCAGCTTTTACCAACAGGGCGAATATACCGACCTCTGTGCTGGCCCCCACCTCCTTTCCACCAAAGCGGTCAAGGCGTTCAAGCTTACTTCGATCGCAGGCGCCTATTGGCGGGGCAGCGAAAAAAACAAGATGCTAACCAGGATCTATGGCACCGCTTTTCCCAAGGCCTCCGAGTTGGAAGAGCATCTGAAACGTTTGGAAGAAGCCAAACGCCGCGATCACCGGCTGCTTGGACGGGAACTGGAGCTGTTCATGCTGACGGAGGAAGGCCCCGGGTTCCCCTTCTTCCTGCCTAAGGGGATGACCCTGAAAAATATCCTGATCGACTTCTGGAGACGGGTTCATACCCAGGCCGGTTATGTGGAGATCTCCACTCCGATGATGCTTAACCGGGATTTATGGGAAACCTCCGGGCACTGGGATCATTACAAAGAAAATATGTATACCACCGTCATCGACGACATAGATTTTGCTGTAAAGCCGATGAACTGCCCCGGCGGAATGCTGGTATACAAATCCTGCCCTCGCTCCTACCGGAGCCTGCCGCTGCGGGTCGGCGAACTGGGCCTGGTCCACCGGCATGAAAAATCCGGCGCGCTCCACGGGCTGATGCGGGTGCGCTGCTTTACACAGGATGACGCGCATATCTTTATGACGCCGGAACAGATCCCGGATGAAATCAAAGGGGTCGTCCATCTGATCGACAAGGTCTATAAGCTTTTCGGGTTCAAATACCATGTAGAGCTTTCCACCCGGCCGGAGAACAGCATCGGTTCGGCGGAGGACTGGGAGCTGGCGACCAATGGGCTGCGCCAGGCGCTGGATGACCTGGGGATGGATTATGTCGTCAACGAAGGGGACGGCGCCTTTTACGGCCCCAAAATTGACTTCCATCTGGAGGACTCTCTCGGCCGTACCTGGCAGTGCGGGACCATCCAGCTGGATTTTCAGCTCCCTCTGCGGTTTGAAGCGGAATACACCGGCGCAGACGGGGAGAAGCACCGCCCCATCATGATCCACCGGGTGGTGTTTGGTTCGATCGAACGCTTTATCGGGATCCTGATCGAGCATTATGCAGGGGCTTTCCCGCTTTGGCTGGCCCCGGTTCAAATGAAGGTTCTCCCTTTAAGCGAAAAGCATGAAAACTATGCCAAAACGATCCTGGCTGCGCTTCAGGAGAGAGGCTTCCGGGCCGAGCTGGACAGCCGGAATGAAAAAATCGGCTACCGGATCCGGGAGGCACAGCTGCAGAAGATCCCGTATATGCTGATTCTGGGCGACCAGGAGGAGCGGGATCACACCATTTCGGTACGGGACCGCAAGGATGGCTCCACGGCCGTTTTAACACTGGAACAATTTCTCGGGCAGGCTTCAGACGAAGTCCTGGCCAACCAATAATTTTTGTTAGCGGGTGAAATAGTATGGGATTTATTGATCCTGGACTGGAATCCATGTTGGAAGTTTTTATTTACGAGTCGACTACACTGCTGGATCAGCTCGATGAAATTCTTTTGGATTCAGAAAAAGAAAAACAGATGAACGAGGAAAATGTTAATGAGATTTTCCGCATCATGCACACCTTGAAAGGCTCCTCTGCTATGATGGGCCTGAACGCGTTCTCCAACCTGGCGCACGCCGTAGAGGACGTTTTCGCCATTGTCCGCGAGGATCGCAGCAAGATGGACAACGTCAGTGAAACCATCTTCAACCTGGTATTCCAGGCTTCGGACTTCCTGAAGGTGGAAATTGAAGGCATACAGGGCGATGACTATGCCCCAAAAGATCCGGCGGATCTGATCCAGCAGCTGCATTCCCTGGCGGATGTCATGAACGGGAAAGCTCCTGCTCCGGCCCAAGCCGCCAAACCAGCCGAGGAAGCCCCTGCCGTCGGCAAAAAAGGATTCTGCTCGATCCGGGTGCATTTCGAAGATGGCTGCCAGATGGAAAATGTCCGTGCGTTTATGCTGCTGACCCAGCTGAAAGAAGTCTGCGATGAGCTGGACTCTATCCCAGAGCATCCGGAAAACGACGCCAACCTCTGCGAAGACCTCATCCGGGATGGCCTGATCGTTCTGTTCAAGCCTGCCAGCGCGCTGGATGATGTCATCAGCGTAATCGAAAAGGCGGTAAACGTCAAATCCTACGAGGTCCTGTCCACTACAGAAGAGCCGGAAGAAGCGCCTGCCGCAGAACCCGAAAAAACGTCTGAGCCTCCCGCTGTCTCTGCAGCAAAAAAAACGTCCCCTCCTTCCGCATCGGAACCTTCTGCTTCCCATCCAACCGTCTCTTCTTCGGCTTCCTCTTCCGCTCCGGTAGAAACCAATGCACATAAAAATGCGGTTAAACAAAGCCTGATCAGCGTCAACCAAAGCAAGCTGGATCAGCTGATGGACCTGGTGGGCGAGTTGGTTACGACTGAATCCATGGTAGCAAGCAACCCGGATCTGGAAGGGCTCAAGCTGGATAATTTCACGAAATCCACCCGTGAGCTGCGCAAGCTGACCGACGACCTGCAAAACGTAGTCATGTCCATGCGGATGGTTCCGCTGACCGGCACCTTCCAGAAAATGAACCGAATCGTCCGAGACATGAGCAAAAAGCTGGGCCGTCCGGTTGAGTTTGAAACCATCGGCGGCGACACGGAAGTTGATAAAACGATCGTTGACTCCATTACCGACCCGCTGATGCACATGGTCCGCAATTCGATGGACCATGCGATTGAGCCGCCGAACGAACGGGTGGCAAACGGTAAATCCGAAACAGGTAAAGTAACGCTTTCCGCGCAGAATGTTGGCGGGGAAATCGTTATCAAAGTCATTGATGACGGGCGGGGCCTGGATGCCGAGCGTATCATGGCCAAGGCACGCAGCAACGGGATGCTCACCAAGCCGGAAAGCGAATACACCAGCAGTGAAATTTTCGGCATGATTATGCTCCCAGGTTTCTCGACGAATGAGAAAGTTACGGAATATTCCGGCCGCGGCGTCGGCATGGACGTCGTCCATCAAAATCTGGCGAAGGTCGGCGGTGTCATTTCGATCGAAAGCGCTAAAAATGTCGGCACCACCTTTACCATTAAAATCCCGCTGACCCTGGCGATTGTGGAGGGGATGGAGATCTCGGTAGGCAAGTCCATTTTTATCCTGCCGATCACCTCTATCCGTCAATCCTTCAAGGTTTATGATTCCAGCCAGATCCTGCACGATACCAACGGAACAGAAATGATCATGCTGCGGGGCGAGTGTTATCCGATTCTGCGGCTGCACAGTGTCTTCGACATCCCCACCGAAGTGACGGAGCTGAATGAGGGCATCCTGATCCAGGTGGAAAACAACCGCTCCTGTGCCTGCCTGTTTGCCGACCAGCTTCTTGGTGAGCAGCAGGTGGTTGTCAAGGGTTTCCCGCCCTATCTCAGCCGTTATGACATTAAGAGCTCGGGCATCTCGGGATGCACTATTTTGGGTGACGGCAGTATCAGCCTGATTTTGGATACCAATGGCCTTTTGAATTTCTAAGCAAAAAAAGGAGAATCTAACCATGAGCGAAATTTTAACAGATCAGGAAGCCGGCGGCGTAGACGGAATGCAGGGCCAGTATCTGACCTTTTCCATCTGTGATGTGCTTTACGGCGTAGAGCTTCTGCGTGTTATTGATATTATTATGATCCAGTCTATTACCCATGTCCCTCATCTTCCGAACTATATCAAGGGGATTATCAACCTTCGGGGCAGTGTTGTCCCGGTTATTGACGCCCGGATCAAGCTCAACCAGGAAGAGGCTGAATACGACGACAAAAACTGTATCATTATTCTGGACATCAACGGGCCTCATGTAGGGATGATCGTTGACCGGGTGGCTGAGGTTGTTTCCCCGGAACCCGATGACCTCTCCATCCCGCCCAAAGTGGAGGCCAGCGGGCGAAACCATTACCTGACCTCTGTTGCGAATATTGACAATAAAATCATTCTGAACCTTGATTGTGAGAAGTTCTTCTTGGACGACATTGCTTAAGGGAGGTTCGAAGCATGGCAGCAAACAGTATGATTGAGTTGAGCGATCAGGAATTGGTAGAGCTCAGCCGGTTTGTTGAAGAAAAATATGGGATTGTCCTGATTAAGAAAAAGATGCTGATCCAGGGCCGGCTGTCCCATATGCTCCGGGAACGGGGAATTACTTCATTTCGGGATTACATGAATATCCTGTATAAGGACACGACCAATACCGAAATTACCAGTTTTCTCAATAAAATTACGACGAACCACTCCTATTTCATGCGGGAATCTGAACATTTTGACTTCCTGACCAAGCAGGTGCTCCCTTATCTGGAAGCAAACCGCCCCAGCAAAGTGCTCCGGATCTGGAGCGCCGGATGCTCAGCTGGGCAGGAAGCTTATACGGTTGCCATGGCGATCGACGAATATTTCGGTACGCGCAAGGCCGGATGGGATACCTCCATTCTTGCTACCGATATTTCCATGAACGAGCTGTCCCGCGCGAAAGCCGCCGTATATCCTGCCGCCGATATCAAAGATATTTCCCCGCAGTGGCGGAGTAAATATTTCGTTCAGAAAGGGGCCGACCAGTTCCAGGTCTGCGATAAAATTCGCAAAGAAGTTATTTTCCGCCCTTTCAACCTGATGGATCCGATCCCGTTCAAAAATCCTTTTGACCTGATTCTCTGCCGAAATGTCATGATCTATTTTGATATGGAGACTAAAGAAAAGCTGGTGGAACGGTTTTATAATCATACGGTTTCCGGCGGTTATCTGTTTATTGGGCATTCCGAAGGCATTAACCGCTCCGCTACCCGTTTTCAGTATATTAAACCGGCTATTTATCGAAAATAAATCAGGCCGGGCTAATTTGCAAAGGCTTTTCAAAGCCGGAAAGGATTGGTTCAACACATGACACCTCCGCAAAAAAAAATCCGGGTTTTGATTGTCGATGACTCCCTGCTTTTCCGTCAAACGCTGGCCTCACGGCTGGCTACGGATCCAGCCATTGAAATTGTCGGCACTGCGGTTGATTCTTTTGACGCAATGCAGAAGATCAAAGCACTTCGGCCAGACGCAGTAACACTGGATGTTGAAATGCCTAAAATGAACGGCATTGAGTTTCTGAAGCGCCTAATCCCAATTCATCCCATACCGGTCATCGTCGTCAGTTCCCTTCCATTGAATGTACTGGACGCGTTGGAGGCAGGTGCGGTAGACTTCGTTGAAAAGCCGAAGGTGCAGGGCGGCGAAGATTTGCAGCGTTTTGTCCGGGACTTGGCCGGAAAGCTGAAAATCGCCGCATTGGCCCATGTCCGTATGCGTCCGGCGCCCGGTGCCCCGCCCGTTCCGGCGCCTCGTAAGGTCAGTCTTTTGAACTCCGCGCGGAACGTCAGCTCGCTGATCGCTATTGGTGCTTCCACTGGGGGTACAGATGCCATTCTTGAGGTTGTTAAAAACCTGCCGGCTACTACACCCGGTGTCGTTGTTGTACAACATATGCCGCCGGTATTTACCCGGATGTATGCAGACCGGCTGGATAAAATCTGCCCTATGAAGGTCAAAGAAGCCGAAGATATGGATCGTGTTCAGCGCGGCCAGATTCTGATTGCCCCGGGCGGGTTCCAGCTGCGTGTTGCCAAGGATGTCAACGGCTATTATGTCCGCCTGTCGGAACAGGGAGTCAAGCTGAACGGGCATTGCCCTTCCGTTACAGTCATGTTTGATTCCGTTGCCCCGATTGCAGGCAAAAACGCAATCGGTGTTATCCTGACCGGCATGGGCGCTGATGGCGCGCAGGGGCTGCTGAATATGCGGCAAGCCGGCGCTTATACCATCGGCCAGGATAAAGACAGCTGTGTGGTTTACGGGATGCCGCAGGCCGCGTATAATATGGGCGCTGTTGCCAAACAAGCCCCGCTGGACAAGATCGCCGGGGAGATTATCTCACGGTTAAATGCCGGAAGTCTAAACGGATAAAATCCGGACGGACAGCATCCGGAATGGAGAAGAAGAAGGCCTCTGAGGGAAACCTCAGAGGCCTTTGTGCTGCCGTTTTATACTGGAAGATTGTTTCGGCAAATATTCTATTTTTTAATAAATAATTCATACTAATTTAAACAATATACTCTTGTACTTTGTTATTATAAATATAAAGAATGCATTCTTTATTAAAAAAACAACAAAATACACAAAGGATGGTTTTTATGAAAAGCAAAAAACTTTTAGCTCTATTGGGATCCATTGCTTTGGCTGTTGCTGTTATGATGCCGGGCGCTGCCTATGCTGCCGCACCAGAGGCGGACCAGAATTCCATGCAAAAAAATGAAACGGAATGGATTGCTTCAGAAGAAAAACCCATGGCCCATTATTATTTTAATGAAAAAGCAATCTATAAAGTCAGCAAAAAGCAATACGATGAAATCCGTGAAAAGCATAATTTGGACGAAATTGTCGCCCGGGATGGTTTGAAGCCTGTACCTCAAAAAGCCAAGAAAGACAAATCTACGGTAAAAGAATACGAAATGAGAACGACAGCAGATACACGTATGACTGGCAGATAGACAATCAGTAGAAATACAATAAAGCCCAATTTTACAACGACCTATTCGATGCCTAACGGAAACACTTTTACTGTTGGCAATGGAAAGGAAATTGGAGCTTCGATTGAGCCGCAGGAGAGCTGCTGGCTGACGGTAGGCGCAACGGGTACAAAGGATTTTGAAATAACAGGATATGTCGATAAGAAAGATGTTTACGGAATCACTATTTCAACAGATACACCAGGCGGCTATAGAATTTATGCTCAAAATGATAACGACTATACAATTACGGTAAGCGGCGTTGTCAACATTAGTAAAGTTTGATTTTTATTGAAAAGTAATTTTCTTCAGGCAACAGCCCCCTTTGAGCATTGCTCAGAGGGGGCTCCTTATCTGGTAGCTTGAGCACAAAGATAACAGGCCAAGGAGAACCCAAACTCTCCCTGGCCTGTTATCTTCCCGCTTTTTCAATTTTCCGGGGAAAATCCACATCCGGGTAATCCGGTCAATAAACCCATTCGCCCTTTTTAACCGACTTTACTTTCATCGCACCATTTTCCCCATAGAAGAAAACGGTCCGCCCATAGTCTTTTCCCGTGTCTTCCGCAATAATGGGGATATGCAGCTGCGCCAGCGTCTGTTTGACAGACTGCACATTCCGCGCACCGATATTACCCAAATCGGAGCTCGCACTTTTAAACGCAAACATCTGCGCCCCGCCTGCAATCTTTGCTTTCAGATTGGCCCGGCGGGCTCCCATGCCTTCCATTTTTTTAACCAGCAACACAATTCCAGTATCTGCAAATTTCATTGCCTCTTTCAAATCCACATTGCGGCTCATGCTGCTGGAGGGAAGCAATATATGCGCTAATCCTGCGATCTTTGTCGCTGAATCATAAAGACAAATTCCTGCGCAGGAACCCAGCGCATAAGTAACCAAAACGTCCGGAGAGCGGACCGCGTTCAAATCCGCAATCCCTACCGTTACTGTTTTACTCATACTTCAATCCCCAGATTCGTCATAATTTTTTTCAGAGAATCCACATCCGGAATCATTAGAACATGACTGGAGCTTTCCTGGCCATTTCTGTTGAACTCATCTTCAATAAAAATTACCTTATCGCCGATATTGGCATAATGAATTGCCGGGACGCTCAAAATAGCGCCAGCCATATCCACACAAACAGATGGAACCGAAATGTTGATCTGCAGGTCAGCCATCTCAGAAATCGCATTCACATAAGACCCCGCCATAATATTGCCGATTTCCTGGATCGCGGACTGGCACATTTCATCCATCTCTGCTACACTGCCATATCCTTCACCCATCAAAGCAGACAGCGTAACATCCGCAAATTCCTGCTCCAGCAAAAACATCAGCATCCCCTGGACATCGTCTTCCATCATCAGCATTAACCCGACAATCATAGTTTCCGGGCCGCCCAATGCCTCTACCACATCGTTATAATCCAAAATACGGATCTTCGGCACTGCAATATTGATGGGATGCATCAGCATCGCCGAAAGAGCAGTTGCCGCATTCCCGGAACCGATATTTCCAATTTCACGCAGCACATCAATTTGAATTTCATTCAATTCGTCCAAAGCATGAATAGCCATTTTCCTGCTCCTTCAACTTATCGTAAGTTATTCAGTATTTCTTCCAGTTCGTCTGCGGTCTGTACTAGGCGCGCGCTGAATTGATAGCCTCTTTGCGCCTTAATGATATTGGTCATTTCATCTGAAACATTCACTGCGGACTGCTCCAGTGTATTGCTCAGCAAATCGTAATCCTTTACGCCCGCCGCCTGGGTAGAATAAGCCGCGCCGGATTCCGCCGTTGCCAAAAAGCTGCTGCCCTGCGTCGGCTCCAGCCCCAGCTGATTGGGGAAGCGGTAAATCCCCAGCCGGTCCTTGACCCCTTTCAGATCATAGTTCTGAGTTGTTCCGGTTGCTTCTCCGGTCGCCTGATCCTGGACAGTGTCCA
>CANSRB010000028.1 GCA_947649285.1 uncultured Clostridia bacterium | reverse complement strand
CCTGTTTTTTATGAGATGATAAAAATGGGTGTTGAAAATTGGTTGGGCTTAATTGATCATTCTAATACTTCAAGATTAATGATTTATTGTCCTATCGAAGGATATGAATATGATTATAGTCCTGATAATTGGAGTATCGCAAAACCTTTTGGTACATATTTTGGTTTAAAAACACATAAAGATTTGAGATTTATTTATTTATTTATTTATTTTGAGTTCTCTCTATCTACAGGTAAATTTGTAAAATGCAATCCTAATTTTTTTATTTCTGGTGATAGTGTTCTTTTTTCTCATTTTCTTTTTTGTAAGCCTCTTGCTGAAACGGGTCTTTTATCCTCGCCGGATTTGGAAGCTTGGTCTGCTTTAAAAAATAATCCTGATTTTCCTAAAATAACTTTTGATGTCGATATCTCCCCTCCTACACCCTCTCATAATCTTACAATCAATTATATCCATACTAATGGCCAGGAAGCTGCCCCGGCCTATTCCGTCGACCTGCAGGAGGGCGAAAACTACAGCATTCCGTCCCCCGCTGTCGAGGGTTACGCGCCGGATCGGCTGACCGTTGACGGCACAATGGGCGCGGCAGATGTGCTGGAAACCGTTATCTATAACCCGGATGCCCCCGAGGTCGATCCACCAGAACCGGGCACAGCCGGAACCGTCACTGTCCGTTATCTTTACGAGGACGGCAGCACCGCCGCGCCGACAAAAACCCAAACGCTGGGGCCTGGGCAAATGTTTCAAATTTTGTCCCCGGAAGTGCCGGGCTATAGTCCCACCCGGAAGATCATTTTCGGCTATACCGGGGCGTCGGAACTGGTTTTTGACGTCACCTATACCCGGCAGGCCGCGTTACCTTCAGGTGGAATTTCCTGGAATCCAAACGGATCGGGCGGAATCGAATGGAATCCCAATTCTGGCGGTGGGATTACCTTCCAGCCCCAGCAGTCCGGCGGGATATTTTTCAGCGTCCCGAAATCCATCGGCGCGTATCCCTTTGATATCCCTCGGAGGTGGTCGCTGTGGCCGTAACCACGACCCGCGCGGCGGTGGATTTAATCCTCTTTTCCTCGGAGGTGGTGCAGGAATCCTTTGGGGGCTACATTCACAATTTAAATTCATCGGCAACTATGGCTTTAGCCGCATTTTTAATTGTCCTCGGCGTTTCAGCGTTCTTTTCTTTTGCCCGACAATTATTTCATTAGGAGGGCCTTATGCGTAGATTTGGGGTTATTGTCCTGCTTTTTGTTTTGCTCTCCGGCACCGCCTTTGCAGACTCGAAGTGGCCGCCTGAAATCCAGACAGATATTCCGGTAATTACATTCGATGCTGCTGATTTTTCCAGCCTGACGGATACGTTTCAACAAAGTTTTAAGGCGATCGGAAGCCAGGGACTTCGCCTGCTGCTGGTTATCGGCAGCGTAGGCGTTGTCGCGCAGGTATTCAAGCTGATCTTGGACAACCAGACCGGGCTTTCAAAAGGGCTGAAACAGCGGCAGTTTAACCGCAAGCTGGATAATCTGGATATGGATCGAAACGCGGCGGACATTGTAAAAAACAAGGTTAAGCACATGGAATTGAATCTGCTGGCAAAAGAAAAATTTCGTTCCGATCATCCGGACGCGGACTTGTCGGAAGCATTGTACCGCAAAAAAATTACAGCGCAGGCCAATGAGATTTATTTCCAGAAAAATTATAAAAAGCTGGTTGACGAAGGGGTGAGAAACGCGGAATTAAAGCATGATGTTCAAGGAAAAATCCGCCAGAAGCATCCGAATTGGGAAGTTGATGAAGCGGTTCATAAGATGGAGGTTCATATTGACGCGAAACGTTCCTATCTGAAAAAGCATGGACGGACATATGAAGAAGATAATAAGAATTACTATAAAAGGCGGAAAGAAAATGAAAAAAATAGTTAGCTTGATCCTGCCGGTTTTATTGGCTGTCCTATTGACGATTCCAGCCGCTGCGGATGCGCCTGCACCCGCAGCGGCGGAAGATAGCTTTTGGGGTGGGATCGGGACGTTTTTCACCAATCTTTTTGTCCCGGCGGATGATTATTTCGTTCGCAAGTCTGCGCAGCTCTCGGCCCATGCCAACGAAAAACTTGGCGGCGTGGCCGACCTGTATCACATGATTAACGACTTCTTTGATGCGTTCGACCAGGCCAGGACTTCTTCGTTTTATTTCCAGCAGCCCAACGGCTTTTTTACGCCCGGTTCTCCTGGGTTTAGGATCAATGTGTTTTCAAGCGTGGAATCTATTATCCGTGTAATTAAGGCTATCCTGACGGCTGCTGTTTGCCTGATTACCGCCATTGCCTGCTACCACAAGCTGCGGAAATTCTTTAAGGAGTGACTATGATTACCGAGTTCTTATGCAATATCTTCTTCTGGCTGGCGAATTTCTTCGTCAGCCTGTTCCCCACGTTCCCTTCCTTCGGAGATTTGCGGATTTCCCAATCTCCCATGCTGCTTGCGGTCGGGGAGTTTGGCCGATTTGTGGATCTCCGGGTGTTGTCTACCTGTCTGTTGATCTTGCTGGTCGTCTATAATATCAAATTCGTCTGGTCTATCTTAATGTGGATTATTCGCAAAATTCCGGGGGTGTCTTGATGGTGTATATCCTTCTGCTGGCCTTTGTTCCAGCTTTGGTTTTCTTATCCTTTTATTTTTATAAGGAGGTGCAGCCATGACGATGGAGCTTCTTCCGCAGCCGTCCTCCCCGGCCTGGCGGTGTCCTTTTTGCTGGGCGGCCTGGCTGTCCTGGTTTCCATGTTCTTTTTTCTGATGATTGGGGGTTTTGATTCATGACTTTTGGATACCTGTTTGTTTTTTTACTTTTTTGTGTTTGTTTTTGTGTTGCACCTTTTGTTATACTTTACTGCATTAGGAGGTTTATGGATCGATGATTGCTTCTGCTTTTGCCCCGCTGCTTTCCAGCCTGTTCCGCCTGATCGGCAGCACTGTCATGGCAGCGGCGGTGCTGATCCTGGCCTTAGCGGCCTATTTTTGCATAAAGTACAAGCTTAATCCTCTCCGGCTGCGCGTTGGGATCCTCCGACAGCTGGAGATCCGCTGGAAATGGTTTGACCTAGCACGCTGGATCCTCGTGGATTTGCTGGAGCGGGAGTTTACCAAAAAGGAGTTTAGCCCCTACGGCTTTACGTTTTTTGTCGGCCCCCAGGGGACCGGCAAAACCGTGTCCATGGTGCATTACCTCGATCAGATCAAGCAAAAATACCTCAATTGCCTGATCGTGACCAATTTTGCCTATGAAAAAGCGGATCATA
Source organism: uncultured Clostridia bacterium (assembly GCA_947649285.1). Classification (GTDB taxonomy): domain Bacteria; phylum Bacillota; class Clostridia; order Oscillospirales; family Ruminococcaceae; genus Paludihabitans. The sequence goes on along the minus strand of CANSRB010000028.1, from coordinate 13,693 downwards.
TCATGATCGACTGGCAAGATATTATGAACGTCCGCAACGGCAAGGACGGGGTCGTTTTTGCCATTGATGAGATACAATCCGAGTATTCTTCAGCCGCTTGGAAGGATGTCCCGGAAAGCTTGCTGTCGGAGATTTCCCAGCAGCGCAAGCAGCGCGTTAAAATTGTAGCGACCGCTCAATTTTTTACCCGGGTTGCGAAGCCGCTGCGAGAGCAGGCTGCAACGGTTGTCGTCTGTAAAACCTTTTTCGGGCGGTTAACCGTCAACCGGGAATATGACGCGCTGCGTTACGCTCTGGTAACGGACAACCCCGGCGTTGTCCGCCAGAAGCTCAAGCCATCGTCTAAGACGTCTTTTATACAGTCCGATAAACTCCGCAGCGAATACGATACCTACGAAAAAATCCAGCGGATGCGGGATCGGAAATTTATCCCGCGCCATGAACGATAGTTGAAAAATCGTCCAAGTTCCAATAAACATAAAAAGAGGGCAGGAAAACTGCCCTCTTTTCTATTTCGTTTCTTCATACTTGTCTAATTCATCTAGTATCGTCGGATCGTTCAGAATATCTTCCAAACGGCAGCCTAACGCATTGCAGATTTTCAATAACGTTGTTAATTTGGCTGCATTTAAATCCTTCGATCCTTGTTCATAATGTTGGAGTGTGCGCACATTAAGTCCTGTTTCTTTTGCAAGCTGTGACTGCGAAAGACCTGCGGCTAAGCGCAACGATTTTAATTTATTATTTCGGTATCTCACCTGCATATTGATTTCCACTATTTTAGCCCTCCTGCTTGACTTTCTGGCCCTGCTGCAGTTATAATAAAATAGCGGCAGGCGGGGAACCCCGCCGCTGAAGTTGTTTTATTGCTTAGGTTTTTGATTAGGCTTTATGGTGATGGTAATGCGGTCAACATTTTCGCATCTTAGAGCCTTTTCAAGAACTTCAAGCAATTTTTTTATTTGTTCTTCACTCACATTTTCACCTCCCTTTCGGTTGGTTTTCTCCTTTCTTGCTTTACTCAGCTTCCCCTTGCCTGTAATTCTATTATACAACTAAAGTTGTATAATGTCAAGAGTTTTACGCTAATTTTATCGTGTAAATTAAAAAAATAAGAGGATAATTGGCGGTTGTTTCTGGCGAAACCAAAGAATAGTTATTAGCCCCCTTCTGGTCAAATGATCGAGAGGGGGGCAAGTTGTTTTTTTGCATTTGTCACCATCTTTTCATGTCGTCCAGAATTTCCAGCGTTTTCTTGACAAAATTCACCTGTTTTGTTAAGATTGAATTAACAAAATATGAATGATCTTACGGAATACGGAAAAATTTTCCGTGCCCCTCTCCCCTTTGGAGAGGAGGGGCCTCGCCCCTCCTTGTCTGCTCCCGCCCAGATCGGGAACAGCAGTCAATTGATCGTTGGTTACAATTTGTGCAGTAAATTGTAACCGGCGAAAGCGGTTGACGGCTGGCTCCCTGATCTGGTACATCCCCCGCGCAGGGACTTACAAGTTTGATATTTTGGGGGTGGTATAATTGCTTTCTTGGCTTAAAAAATTTTTAACTAAAATTTTTCGGACTCAAAAATTCAAGCAGAAAATTTCATAGGAGAAAGATTCCTTTTCTTTCTATCCTGAATATCCATTTTCTTTTTTTGAAAGTGATCCATTAAATCCCAAAAAAAGTTTTTTCGAACAGTATAGTAAAAGTGCTTATTTTTCAAAAACTGAAAATGATTTGGCGGATGTGATTCAGAATCGCGGCTCTTTGGGAGAGCTTCAAGCTTGTTCTGAATTAGAAAAAGCGTTTCCTTCAAAGTGTATTTTCCCCAACGTCTATGTTGAATGGGATGTGGGAAAAACTTCTGAAATTGATGTAATCTTGCTTCTGCCATGCGGATTATTTGTCCTTGAATACAAAAATTATTCTGGTTCTGTTTATGGAAAAGATGATTTTCAGAATTGGTTGTATTATCTAGGTAAGCAGAAATATGAATTTTATAATCCTATTTTACAGAATAAAGGACATTTAAATGCAATAAAATCTTTATTTCCTTATATTTCGGAACAGTATATAATCCCTATTGTCGTTTTTAGCAATCGCTGTGAATTACATATTCAAACCGAGCACCTTGTAACTCAGCGCCAGAATTTAATTGGACTTATTGACGATATTTCTTCATCCCTTCCAATTGTTTTTTCAAGTAATGAAATGTGCACTATTTCTAATACGCTACTGATGCACTTGTTGCCTTCAGACTATGTTAAAAAAAATCATATTGACTATGTTAAAACAAAAAATAAATAACCGCCACTTAAAGGATAGAATATTTTTCTTTAGGTGGTTTCTGTTTGTGTGGAGAATGAAATGAACTACAAAGGAAACCGGCATTTGCAGTGGGAAGACCGCCTGACTATTGAAAAAATGTTAAAAATAAAAGTGCCTAAAGCGAAGATTGCGGAATCTCTGAATGTTTGCCTGAAAACAATCTACAACGAAATCTCGCGGGGAATGTGTGAGCAGTTGACCAGGGAATACGAATTTGTACAGCGGTACTGCGCGGAAGTAGCGGAACGTAAATATCAGACGAATTTGCGGGCGAAAGGACCGGAAATCAAGCTGGGGAAAGATTATGCTTTTGCGGATTACATAGAAGATCAGATCATCAATAAGAAGCGTTCGCCGGGCGCAGCATTAGCACAAGCTGCTATTGACGCGACGCAGTTTGACACGCAAATTTGCGAGAAAACTTTATATAATTGGATTTATAAGGGAGATGTTTTTCTGAGTTTAACAGAAGAACATCTTTTGTATAAGGGGAAAAATAAATCAACAAACCCGGACCGGCAGAACCGCGCCTATTTATCCAAGGGAACCAGCATTGAAAAACGCCCGCAGGAGATCGCGGAGCGGAACACCTTCGGTCATTGGGAAATGGACAGCGTTGTCGGGTGTAAAGGGTGCAGCTCAACATTGATTGTCCTGACAGAGCGTTTAACCCGTTATCCAGTGGTAGCATGGGTTCCAGATCATACCATGCAAAGTGTTGTCCGTGTCCTTGATCGGCTGGAACAGAAACTGGGCGCAGGGTTCCGGAAAATTTTCCGATCTATTACAGTGGATAACGGCAGCGAGTTTCAGAATTGTGTTGGAATGGAACGATCCAGGCGGGCAAAGAAGCTTCGGACGAAAATTTACTATTGCCATCCTTACGCCGCCAGTGAACGGGGCAGCAATGAGAATATGAACCGGATCATCCGGCGCTTCTTCCCGAAGGGGACTAATTTTGACTATGTATCCTCCGCTGAGATAGCGGAGGTTGAAAGCTGGCTGGCGAATTACCCTCGGCGGATTTTGGGATGGAAAACACCGCAGATGTTGTTTGATCGATATATTTCGTGACAGCTCAGATTTGAATAGGCAAAAGTAAAACCGAACGCAATGAAACACGTTCGGTCTGGGTTTTTATTGTCTTTTTGTGGTAAGTATTAAAAAATATCGTTAAAATACTTGCAATCTTAAATAAACTTTGTCTTTTCTGTTTGTATTTTGTAATTTAATCTTGCAATTTGGGTGGGATTTTCGAATTTTCATCGGATACGGAATCCTCCGTCCTGAAGCTCCCGGAAAATCTGAGCCGCACTTTCCTCCGCCGTTTGCCCCGTAGTATCCACTGTGCTCTGCTCATAAGGCCCCAACTGGGAGAAAGAACGCCAGAGCTTCCGGACTGTTTCCAGATTCAGCGGGAATTCCTCCTTCTGCTCGCGGGCAGAAGCGCGGGCGACTGTTTCCTCCTCACTGGGCCGAAGAATAAGATACCGGACATCCACTCCTGTTTCCGCCAATTGGATCCATGACGTAAGAAACCAAGGGCCGATGACGCCGTCCACATAGACCTCGTAGCCACCCTTACAGAAGGCCCCGGCTGCCGCCGCAGCCGCCTGAATCACAGTATCATTCTGTTTTTCAGATTCCTCCATCCAGGGCGGGATATACCCTCTGCGGATGTACTGGTAAAAATCATCCGTATGAAAATGGACGGTCTGTCCACAGGAAGAACGCTCCGCCAGCAGCCGGGCTGTTGTGGTTTTCCCGCTCCCGCAGGATCCTGAAAGCAGGATAATACGTCCATGCATAGATTTCCCCTCTTCTATAAGCTTCTTTTTATTCCCCTTTGCTCGCCTGCTTTACACCCAGCTCCATGCCTCCTGCTGTCAGGAAAAACAGCATGCCGGTTTGGAACCAGAGAAGAGGCAGATCTGTTACGCCGTGGATACACAGGGCAAACACCAGAGAAAAAATCAGCGCCGCAGTTCCCCGGGTTTCCGAGAAAGCCAGCATCCTCTTGACTTTCCGGAAGCAGAAGCCGGCATAGACCGCAATCCCGGCTGTCCCGGCTGCCCCAAAGCTGAGAAGAGGATCCAGATAAAGGCTATGCGCGTGATAGGTCGCATAACCTCCGTAATCCTTCCAAATAGAAAAATAGGCCAGCAGCCCCTGCCCGAACAACGGATGCGCCAGAAAGCCCTTCCAGGCTGTCTGCCAGATACTCAAACGGGTTTCAAAGCTTTCCGGCAGGCGGTCTAAACGGGGAAGCAGTCCAGGCGTCAGAATGATCACCAGCAGGAACAGCAGAGCAAACAACCCAAAAAGACCTGCTGCCCGGTGTCTGCCCGCCAAAAAAAGCTGGAGTACAACCCCTCCGAGAACAGCCAGCCAAACCGACTGGCTGTCACAAAGAAACAAACCCATTAAATTGATGACCAGGATCTGAAGATAAAACCCCAGATGATGGGGAGAAGAGAGGATCCGGCTGACGCAGATTAAAAGCAGGAACTCAATCGCCATTCCATAGTAATTCGCATTGAGCATCCCTCCGGTAGCGCGGAAACAAGGCCCCAAAACCAATTTTTCCGCAACAGCACAAAAAAAGCTGAAAAAGCTGGCCAGACAGCACCAGTCCAGCGCAACCAAATACCGTCCCGGTGTCAGCAGGCTTCGGACATAAAGAAAAAACAAGAGAACCAGGATTCCTCCTGCCCCGGCAAGCAGGCTGATCCAGTTCCGATGAATCAACGGGACGATCGCCAGCATTCCGCACAATACCAGAAAAAGTCTGTTCCCCTTTTGATGCAGCATCGCCTGCCGGAGTTCCTTTTTCAGCAACCCATAAACTACGGTGGTCAGCAGCATTCCACAAGTAAACACAAACGGCAGAAAGACCGAAACCGCGCAAAGATAAAGCAGCCGTTCCGGCAGTCCTGCCTGCCGGAACGACCGAAACAGCCCGGCCGGAACGGAATCTTTCACTCAAAGCCCCTCCTCTGAGAATTCATCGGAACCCGGAACGCTGCTTTACCGCTTAATCACTACTGCCAAAAATTCACAGTCTTCCCCGCCGGTCGCAATCATCCCGTGGCCGTGGCCGGAATCATACATAATCGCATCGCCTTCATTGAGCACCAGCGTATGGTTTTCCATCCGCACCTTCAAGGCCCCTTTCAGCACCAGGTCGAACTCCTGACCGTCATGGGTGGAGAGCGCAATGGGTTTGCTCTGTTCCTCCTCCGAATAAGGGGCGGTGACAATAAACGGTTCGCAAAGCTTCCCTTTCAAATTATGCGCCATGTGCTGATAGCGGAAACCGCTCCGGCGGCTCATACTGACGCCGCTGCCCGCCTTGGTAACGGTGAAAAAGGACAGATGCGGGTTTTCCCCTGTCAGCAATTCGACAATATCCACACCGAATTTTTCAGCGCATTTATGTAAAAAGGTAAAGGAAAAATCCTGCTCGGCATTTTCATGCGCGGCATACTCCGCTTCGGTACAGCCGATACATTCCGCCATTTCGGCAGGGGTCAATTCCAATATTTCCCGGAGTTCTTTAATCCTCTGGGCAATTTCAATAATTTTAGGTTCCATTTTCTTGTTAACCTCCATCTGCTTTTTCCAAGGAAAAAGCGCAGAACAGGGTGTGTGCTTTCCCAAACTTGGGATTACTTTGTATTATAACACAGCACCTGGTTAAAAAAAAGTAATTTTATAAACTTTTTTAAACAAATTTCTTGTCTTTTTCCGCCGATGTGATACAATAGCCTAGAACTCATTCGAAGCAGATTTCCCTTCTTTCCACACGGAGAATCAACATGGCAAAATCTACCTGGAAACCCAGCACTTTATTAGGCCCCTTGCCGCCGGTCCTGGTCAGCTGCGGCAGTATGGAGCGGTCCAACCTCATCACCATCGCCTGGACAGGAATCGTCAATACCATTCCGCCGATGACCTATATTTCAGTCCGCCCCGAACGGTACTCCTACCCGATCATTAAGGAAAGCGGCGAATTCGTCATCAATCTCACCACCGCGGCGCTTTGCCGGGCCGCCGACTTCTGCGGCGCGCGCACCGGCGCGAAATGGGATAAATTCGAAGCCTGCGGGTTGACAAAGGAAAAGGTCAGCCAGCTTTCCTGCCCGGCAGTAGCGGAAAGCCCGCTCAATCTGGAATGCCGGGTGCAGGATATCCTCCCCTTAGGCTCTCATCATCTTTTTCTAGCCGAAATTGCGGCGGTAAACGTAGAGGATTCCCTGCTGGATGAGAACGGGAAGCTCTGTCTGGACCGGGCCGGGCTGGCCGCATTCGCGCACGGGGAATATTTCGAACTGGGCAAGCGGATCGGCAGCTTTGGATTCTCCGTTCGAAAAAAGAAAAAGAAAGCCCCTTCCAAAGCGAAAGGAGGATAAGACCATGACCACCAAAGAATATGTCCTCCGCCTTTTGGAAGAGCACAAAGGCTCCCCTCTTTCCGGCAGCCAGATCGCTGCAAAGCTGGGTGTTTCCCGCGCTGCAGTCTGGAAAGCGGTACAGTCCCTATTGGACTGCGGATACCCGATCACGGCTGCCAATAACCGGGGATACTGCTTGGAGGCTACCAGTGATATCCTCTCTTGTGAAAGTATCCTTCCCTACCTTCATAATCCTGCGTTTTATCCGGAAATCCGGGTGCTGGATTCGGTGGATTCCACCAACCAGGAAGCGAAAAAGTGTGCGCATAACGGGGCACCCAGTGGGACTGTTATCCTCGCTGAGCAGCAGACCGCCGGACGGGGAAGGCTGGGCAGAAGCTTCTACTCCCCAGCAGGCAGCGGAATTTACCTCAGCGTGATTTTCAGGCTGGATTTCCCGATTGATGTTTCCCTGCTGCTGACCTCGGCCGCCGCGGTCGCGGTCTGCCGGGCAATCCGTTCCGTGACCGGGCTGGAAGCGCAGATCAAATGGGTCAACGACATTTATCTGGACGGGAAAAAAATCTGCGGGATTTTAACAGAAGCCAGCATGAATTTTGAAAACCAGCAGCTGGAATACTTAGTCGTTGGGATCGGTATCAATGTCCGTACAGGTTCCTTTCCCCCGGAAATCGGGAAAGTCGCCACCGCTTTGGAACCTCATTTGGAAGGGCAGCGGATTTCCCGCAGCGAATTGATCGGCGCCGTCTTAAACGAGCTGGAAACGGTGTTGAATCAACTGGAAAACCAGGATTTTCTAGAGGAATACCGGGAGCGCTCTTTCGTATTGGGCAAGCGTATCTCGGTGATTACACCACAGGAAAGCTATCCAGCCGTAGCCCAAGCCCTGAATAATCAGGGACATTTGATCGTCCAGCGAGAGGATAATGGGGAAACCGCCGTACTGAATACGGGGGAAATTTCCATCCGACGGCTGGAAGCTTAGAACCTGTATTCATAGCCGGGGATGCCGAATGGCCGAGGGATTTTTCTGGCAGACAAGGCGATTTTTTGCAGGCATACTGGCGTATGGCAAGAAAAATGAACGCAGTATGCCGGTAAAAGGCCCGGTCAGATGGCGTTTTCGGTTATGAATACAGGTTTTTAACCCATCGAAAAAGCAGATTTTCTGCTTTTAAAGAATATTTTTATGGAATGTAGAATGGTGAACATCATGAAAGGAATCAAACTTTCCCCCTGGAAGGCCGTTGCAACCCTTCCCTACCAAGCCGACTTCTCCCAGCATATCCAGCAGGGTGTGCTCCTGCCTAACCTGACGGACTGGATCGATGCCTCCGTCCCCGGAAGTATCTATAAAGATCTTCACCGGGCAGGCGTGATTGAAGATCCCTATTTCGGGGAAAACAGCCTGGCCTGCGAATGGGTTGCCGGACGCTGGTGGATTTACCGCACCACGTTTACCGTTACCGCTGAGGACTGCCAGGATACCCTCCGGCTGTGCTTCCGCGGTATCGACTATTCCGCTCAGATTTTCCTGAACGGAAAAAAGCTTGGCCATCATGAAGGGATGTACCTTCCCTTTGAAGCGATTGTCAACGACCATGTCAAACCGGACGAGGAAAACGTCTTGGTCTGCGTGCTGGAGCACGCCCCGCTGGCTGATCCCCAGCCCGGCTATACCTCCAAAACCCGTTATCTGAAAGCGCGGTATAACTATAAGTGGGATTTCGCAGTCCGGCTGGTAAATTTAGGCTTGTATGACGAAGTAACCCTGACCCGGCACAACACAGCCCACATTGCCCACAGCTTTGTCCGTCCAATGAAGAAGGAAAGCGGCTGGGAGCTGGACATTTCTCTGGAGCTGGACGTTTATCGGGACAGCAGTGCCGAGATCCACTTCTTTTTACAGCATCCCATCCGGAAAGAAGAAAAGTGGGAGATCCGCGAAGAAATCACCCTGAAGAAAGGATTCCAATCCTGGAGAACCACCCTTCCGGTGGAAAACCCGGAGCTTTGGTGGCCAAACGGCTACGGCGCCCAGACCCTCTATGATTTCCAATTGGAGGTTTCTGCGGATGGCTGCATCTCGGACGAGGTTGCCCATAAGATCGGGTTCCGTACCCTGGAATTCCGCCACGCCGATGGCCGCGAAGACGCACTGACCTACAACGCTGTTATCAATGGGAAACGGATCTTCCTCAAGGGAACCAACCTGGTTCCTCTCTGCTGTATGACCGGTTCGGTAACCGAAGAGCATCTGCGCCGCACCCTTCAGGCGGCCAAAGAGGCTTATGTCAATTACTTCCGGATCTGGGGCGGAGGCCATCTGGAAAGCCGCCGCTTCTATGAGCTCTGCGACGAATATGGCCTGATGGTCTTGCAGGAATTCACCATGTCTTCCTCTGGGTGCGACGATGTCCCCTCCCGGAACCCGGAATTTTTGGAGCTTTTACGCAAAGCGGCTGTTTATAACATCAAATGGATGCGCAATCATGTTTCCCTCATCGCTATGGACGGAGGCAATGAATTGACGGATGAACGCTACATGGATTCCGACGATCATGAAGGACACCCGGCCGATTTCAATGACCCGACCCTGGCTATGCTGAAAGGGCTGGTCAATTCCCACGCGCCCGATATCCTGATGCTCCCCTCCTCCGGTTCCGGCCCCAACGCGCTGCTGAGGGTCGGCGACCTTGGAAACAATCACGATGTACACGGCCCCTGGGGTTATGTTGGGCCTTACGACCACTACAATTTCTATAACCAATCCGACTGTATCGTCCACGGGGAATTCGGCTGCGGCGGTATCAGCTCGCTGGAATCCATTCAGAAGTTTATGGAGGAAAAGGATCAGCATCTCTGTACTTCTAATGAAAACCCGGCCTGGCGGCATCATTCCGGCGGATGGGATACCTATTCCATGCGGGAAATGCAGATGTTCGGCGACCTGAGGCAGATCGGCTTTGCCGAATATATCAAGGTTAACCAGTTTATCCAGGCAGAGTCCCTGCGGTATTCCTTGGAGGCAAACCGCCGCCGTCAATGGGCCTGCGTCGGTGAAATGACCTGGCAGTTCAACGAGCCTTGGCCGAATATCCAGTGTTCCAACCTGCTGGAATACTACGGCGGTAAAAAACTCGCGCTGTATTTTATGCAGGAAGCCTATTCTCCGGTGCTGACCAGCCTGAAATACCACAAGCTGTTCTATACCGCGGGCGAAACCTTCCAGGCTGAAATCCACTTCATTAACGATTATCCGGACGCGGATTTCCAGATTGCCTGCGAGGTGGTCACAGAATCTGGAGAAGTGCTCTTCTCCTGCACTGAAACCGGCCGGGCTGTCGAAGACCTTTCCTTCAAGGTACGGGATCTCTCGATCACCCTGCCGGAAGACTTGACCGGCAGCTTCTCGGTACGCCTGAAAACCACCTGCGGGGAATTCTCCGCTGAAAAAGAATACCTGATGCTGATCGCGGATCAGGACATCCCGGTTTTCCTGACTGAAACCGAAGAGCTTGCCATCCAAACCTTCAGCAAAAAGCGGAAGATTGATCCCTCTATCACCAAACGTGCAGATTGGCGGAGCGCGGCCGCTTTTGTGAACCGGATGGATCAGAAATATCGGAAATAAGCAGATTTGTTTAAAAGAAGCCGGTGGAAAGCCCTGCCGGCTTCTTTTAATCCACCTTTATAGGAGGCTTTTGGCCATGAATCAACTGCAAAAAAATCAATTGGATTTTATCAATTTAAGATTCGGAACCTTTATCCATTTCAACAGCGCTACAGTACAGTTCCATACCGGCGAGATGAAGGACTGGGAATGGAGCCATGAAAACGAAGGGATGCCCCGGAAGTTCCCCTTCTCCCCTGCGGATTGGAACCCCTCCGAACTGGACTGCAAGCAATGGGCCCGGATCGCCAAAGAAGCCGGATGTCAATTCGCAGCCCTGACGACCAAGCACCACGAAGGCTTTGCGCTCTGGCCGACTGCGTATTCGGAACACTGCGTTAAAAATGCAGCCTGCAAAACCGATGTCGTCGCTGAATTTTTACAGGCTTTCCGCGAAGAGGGTATCCAAGCGGGGCTGTATTTCTCTATCCTGGATTTAACGGCAGGAATTGGGCAGCGTTCCTGCACGGAGGAGCAAAAGGCTCTGATTAAAGGGGAGATCACCGAGCTGCTGACGAATTACGGTGAAATCCCCTTCCTGATTGCAGACGGCTGGAATGCGCCCTGGGGCGGTCCTTCGTATGAGATGCTCGCCTTCGAGGAGGTCGATCAATGGGTCAAAGCCCTTCAGCCCAACTGCCTTTTGATGAATATCGGGTGCACCGACGGTCTGGAACAAACGGACATTGTGGTATTCGAAAATGCCGCAGGCCAAGAGGTAGAGGGCATCTTTGAAGGCCCGGGAGTCAGCAGTAATAAACTTACCGACGCTTGGTTCTGGCGGGCATCGGATCCGGCCGCAGAGCTTGCCTCTCCTGATTGGGCTATCCAAAAGATGGAGCAATACTTCCCGATGAACATCAACTTTATGCTGAACCTCTCGCCCAATATCCAAGGAAAAATTGATCCCAACTTAGCCAAAGCTTTTAAAGAAACCGGTGAAAAGGTCAAATTCCCTAATCCGCTACAGGAATTACCGCAAGGATGGCTGACAAGAGCGTGTGACTCGGTAAGGTAAATGGCAAGCAGAAAAAATACGTTCATGCTGGAAACAAAAACTTTTCCGGCAAGGCATAGGATTGCGTAAAAATACAAATTCATGGACCTGCTCGGCGGACTGCAATGGGGGACAAGGATAATCCTTGTCCCCCATTTTCACTGTGGATAAAACGATAGCCAACGCCGCAGCTATTTTATCTGTATCAGGCCCGTTTGCTATCCAAATCTATGATTGCTGCAATCTACCCTTAAAAGCCCTTTGCTCGCTGGCCGTGTTATTACATCGTCCCCCGCTTTTCTGCCTCAGTAAACTGTTTTTCTATCTCAGTAACCTCCGGCCCTCCAATCGCACTGTCCAGCGCAGATTCTGATATTTTCAGCGAAGTGTCTGTGATCAACCCTAAAAACGTCTGGTCATACCGCGAGAAAGCCATATTGATAATTTCTCCGTTTTCGCCAATGACGTCCATTGAAATCGTCGGATCGTTTCCGGAATATCCCTGACAGTTGTACTCTACCCTGTCTATCGGGCTATCCATCAGCTTACATTCCTCTGTTTTCTTCTGGGCAAGCTCCGCATATAGATGATAGTCTTTTTCCAGTGCAGCATCATAGCTAAGCGGGACGTTTACATCTAATTGCCTGCCGTAGCCAATATTAAAAAGTTCTCCCGTCACAGCATCTATCATGTACCCCCATCTTGTACTCTCCGGATTCCGCTCTTTTTCAAACAAAACATCTGCTGTCCAAAAAGCCCGGGGAAAGGTTACGGTTCCCGGATTATAGCTCATGTATACATAAGCATTTTCTAAATCCAGCCCCAAAATACTCTTCAGATAGTGATTTCCTACTTCAGCTGCCTCCTCCATTGTCAAATCCGTATCCGTAGGCGTTCCGGTATTCAGACTGTCCATACTCACGGAATAATTTACTTTTTTGTCACCTTCCTCTTTTGTTTCAGACTTTGGCAGCGCTGTTTTCAGGCTGTTCGAAACCTGATAGCTGGTCGGGATTTTCTCCACCCTTCCATTATCCGCTGCCAACGCCACTTCTGTCGCTGAATTAAAGATCAGGATTCCTGCACCAATAACAGAAAATGTTACCGCTGTCCATTTTAAAATGTTTTTTTTCATAGTAAAACTCCTTTTTGATTTGTTTTGACAGGTTTTGGTTTGTTTTTGATGATAGATACACTATAAAACCTCCCTATATCAAAAAAATATCCATGTTATTGCGGACTTGTAAAATAATCCGCTTTTCTATAAAAATTTTTCAATATACAGGAAAGGACAGTTTCACGATTGTTCCTGATCCCGGTTCAGAAATAAATGACATATCTGCATGATGAATCTGTACAATTCTTTCGCAGATCGCAAGCCCAAGCCCTGCCCCGCCGGCAGCACGGCTTCGCGCCTTGTCGACACGATAAAAAGCTTCTTTGATATGGGATATTTGCTCCATTTCCATGCCGATTCCATGGTCTTCGACTTCCATCACAAGAGCAGATTTCTCTGAAAAAGCAGAGATACGAATTTCGCCTTTCTCCCGGCTCGCCTTTATAGCATTATCGATCAGGTTACTCATCAATATTAAAAGTTGATCCATATTCCCCTTCACAATATAATTTTGAGGCAAAGCATAAATCAACCTTATTTTCTTTTCGGATGCCCTCATCTGCATCGCCTTTTCCGACTCCGCAAAAAGTTCCTTCACGGAACAGTTGCTGCTTTCCGCTTCATCCCTGCGGAGCAAGGCCATATCAAGAAGCTGGTACGCCATATTTTGGAGCCTGCTGCATTCCGACATGATAAACTGTGTACATTCATAGCGTTCTTCTTCTGATATAAGCGCTTTTTGGATATATTCTGCATATCCATAAATTGCAGTCAGCGGAATCCGAAGTTCATGAGAAAAATTGTCAATGAATTGTTGTTTCTGTTCTGCGGCATCCTCAAGCTGCTGAATCTGTTTTTCTATCTGTTCTGCCATCAAATTAAAATTATGCGCCACACTGGAAATCTCGTCCTTTCCATGGGCCGGGATCCTGCTGGCATAATTTCCATTTGCAATTTTCGCAGATGTACTGGAAATCTGCCTTAACGGACGAAATATAATATTCAGGAATTGAAACAGAAAAAATGACATTATAAGCATTACCACAGCGCCTGCAAGAAAAAGAATATTTTTCGTATGGCGCCATGACTGAATGGTATCGCTCAGGTTTCCAATATACATCGATCCGTAATCCTGCCACGGAGCCGGAAAGCTTCCATAAACACAG
>CANSRB010000027.1 GCA_947649285.1 uncultured Clostridia bacterium | reverse complement strand
ATCATGGAGGACCGGATATTCGGGCAGAGCGCGAGCCGGATTGTCATTGAAGAATTCCTGACCGGGCCGGAAGTTTCCGTCCTGGCTTTTACCGACTCGCATACCATTGTCCCGATGGTTTCCGCCATGGATCACAAACGGGCGCTGGATGGCGACTGCGGACTGAATACCGGCGGGATGGGGAGTATTGCCCCCAACCCCTTCCTGACGCCCGAGCTGCTGGAGGAATGCCGGCGGAGTATTTTCGTGCCGACGATGGAGGCCATGAACCAGGAGGGCCGCCCGTTCAAAGGGGTCATCTTCTTTGGCTTGATGCTGACTCCCCAAGGCCCCAAGGTGATTGAATACAACTGTCGTTTTGGGGACCCGGAGGCGCAGTCGGTACTCCCGCTGCTGGAGTCCGACCTGCTGGAAATTTTCGAAGCCTGCGCAGACGAGCGGCTGGCTGAGGTGGAAATCCGTTTTTCGGATCGGGCGGCGGCTTGTGTGATGATGGCCAGCGGCGGGTATCCGGTCAGCTACGAATCCGGCAAGGAGATTTCCGGGTTGGAAGCAGACGGGCAGTCCAGCCTGGCCAGGGTTTACCATTCCGGAACCCGGCTGGAGGACGGCCGGTATTATACGGCAGGCGGCCGGGTGCTGGGGGTCTGCGGAAGCGGTGCAACCGTGGCAGAAGCACTGGAAAAGGCGTATCAGGCCGTAGGGAGCATTTCCTTCGACCAGGCGCATTACCGCAAGGATATCGGCAAGCGCGCGCTGGAGGCCGGGAAATAGGGTTTATCTATAGTTTTAGCTTTTTTCTGCAATATTCCGATGCAAGCAGGATCAATTCCGGTTTTGCAGAAGTTTAAAAACAAGTGTTAATCGGAAGCAAGAGAAGGAAAAAAGTTATGAATATACAGCATCCCCAGGAAAATATCATTCAAACTTATGATTATAATGGGATCCCTGTTGACTTGATTGAATGGACTGACACGATCTGGTGCGGAAAAGTTGGTTATGCAGACAATAATACGGATGAACCGAATGTTGAAAAAACGATGGAAGATTTTATGTCGGTTTCTGCCTTACCCAACAGCCGTGAGGATAATTGGGATGTTTGCCTGAGTTTGAATTATCTTTCATGTGAACGGCCCAGCGGCGTGATGTTTGGATTCCTTGTCGAAACGGATGTTCAGCAGGATTCCTATGATATTTACAAAATGCCTGCTGCAAAATTTCTGCGGATAAGAATGTGCAATGAAACGGCGGAGGCACTTGGACACGAGCCGTGGGAGGGCGGCGTTCCTCCCTATCATTGGATTGGAGAGCAAATTGCCCCCAGATTTGGCTACACCTATGGGTGCAGTATAATCCCAATTGTTGAATATTATGGCTTTTATCAATCCGAAGAGGGTACTCATGAGTATTGTTATCTGTATGTTCCGGTCAAGGAAAATAATGACATGGCCGAATGAGTCCCTGTTTTCAAAACTGGACAAACCGGGTTTTGAAAGAAGCAATAACGAAGGCCGCCTATAGGCGAAATCAGAACAAGGAGCTGCGAGGATGAAACAAATCCGGCTGGGAGGCTTATCCATCGATCAGACAGCCGCGCTGGCGCCCATGGCGTCGGTCGGCGACCGCGCTTACCGGCTGATGTGCAAACGGTATGGGGCGGCTTATGTCGTGGGAGAGATGGCCAGCGCCAAGGCGCTCTGCTATTCCGACCGGAAATCGGCGGAGCTGCTGAAATCAACTCCGGAAGAACAGCCGATGGCGATCCAGCTTTTTGGCAGCGAACCGGATTTTATGGCCCGGGCAGTCCGGATTGCGGAGAAATACCATCCTCAGGTGATTGACGTCAATATGGGGTGTCCGGTTCCCAAAGTGGCCGGGAACGGCTGTGGAAGCGCGTTGATGAAAACCCCGGAGCTGGCCTGTGAGATCATCCGCGCCATGTGCCGGGAAACGGACATCCCGATCACTGTGAAGATCCGCACCGGCTGGGATGCAGATTCGGTCAATGCCCCCGAGCTGGCCCGCGGCCTGGAGGAAGCCGGGGCGGCGGCGATTACCGTCCATGGGCGGACGAAGCAACAGATGTACCGCCCTGGGATTGATTTTGATACCATCCTCGCGGTGAAGGAGGCCGTATCCATCCCGGTGATCGGGAACGGCGGGATCACCAGCGGGGCGGACGCCGCTGAAATGTACCGGCGAACCGGCTGCGACCTGGTCATGATCGGGCAGGGGAGCTACGGACGCCCCTGGATTTTCGAGGAAGTGCGGCAGTATCTGGAAACCGGGGAAATCCTTCCGGATAAACCGCTGGAGGAACGGCTGGAAATCATGCTGGAGCATCTTTCCCTGATCTGTGCGTTCAAAGGGGAGAAGATGGGGATGATGGAAGGCCGGAAGCACGCCGCCTGGTACATCAAGGGGGCGCGTGGGGCAGCTGGTTTCCGTCATGCCTGCGGCCAGCTTTCCCATTATGAGGATTTGAAAACGCTGGCGGAGGAAGTATTGCGTACCAGCCGGGAAACAGAATAATACGATTTCTTGATAAAAAGATTAAAATCTTTTTATCGCGGCGTGATACGCCGCCGGACCGCATTCTGCGGCCCGATAAAACGGCTGCATCGTTTTATCGAGAATTAGTATAAAAAACGGACTGCTCAGCAGTCCGTTTTTTATTTGTCCGGTATCCTCTTTCCGTCTAAAGTCTGTTTTAAAACCGGAGAAATGCTGGATTTTTGGTCAGAAATGAGTGAGTTCAAGGAAAAAACCGCAAGAAATGCTGCCGCCTTTCGAGGATTTTTGACACCGAAATCACCATTTCTGGGCAAAAAAGACCGTGTTTCGGAGTTTTCAAACAGACTCTAGGATGTCGTCCGGGTCTTTTTCTGAACCACGACCTTCTGTTCAGTGGAAGGGCCGCCGGTTTGCAGTGCAAATTCGACTTCATGTTCCCCGCTGCTGACCAAAACCCGTGAGCCGTCCCGGGAAAGCCGGATCAGAAGCTTGCGAGGGATCCCGTCCGCCCCGACGTTTAGGCGCACTTCATCAGCACGGACTTCCATGTCAATCCCATCAATCCGGAATTGATCCGGGGCCTGCTTGGGGGGAGCAGACGGCACGGGAGAAATACTGAATTCCTGGGTGATCCGGGTGAGGTCCGGAGCGGTATCGACCTGTTTGGGCCGGGTGAAGCTTACAGGCTGGATTGGCTCCTCTTCCCGGGCAATTTCCAGCTTTTCTTCGAGTGGGGCCGCCGAAGCTTTTGGATCCGGCAAAGCTGGTTGCGGTTTGGATACCGGGGAAGCTGGTTCCGGTTCCCTGAGCCGCACCGCCGGAAGCGGTTCCGGCTCTGCTGGATGGGCCGTCGTTTGCAGTTTGGTCTCATCGAACAGGGCTTTCCGGTCGATCGCGGGGAAGGCCGGGTCGGAGGGGAACGCCTTTTCCGGGAGGGAACTCTTGGACGCGGGTTCTTCCCGGTTTCGGGAAAAGGCAATCAGGTTGAAAATTTCCAGCACCAGCAGTATGGCCAGCGGGACAGCCAGGCAGATAATCAGCCCGACCGGGGTCTTCAGGAAAGAGAATAGCTGGCCGATCCAGAGGATTTCTCCAGTGACTTTGCCCACAACCCCGTCCTCGTTATGAAGGGTTTCATCCGGGGCAGGGCTGTCGTCTGCTTTGGTTTGGAACTGTCGCCCGTTTCCTTCATCTATAATTTTGGAGATCCGGCGCGGATACAGGCGCAGGCTTCCGTCCGGCTGCTCTTCCCGGAGATAGACCAGTTCCCCCTCGTTCAAGGAATCCGGTGCGGTTTTCTGCACGAAGGCAATCGCCCCCTGCCGGATGGTAGGCTCCATGGAGGAGGTCTGGACAAGATAAGGGCTGTACCCGAACAGGGAGGGGGACTCTTTCCCCTCCTGAAGGATCAGCCTGCTGAGCATAGTCAGCAGCAACAGAAGCAGGACGCAGCCGGAAACGCTGTAAAATGCAATGCGCCCCCACTTTTTTTTCGGTGGGTCATAGGGATTTGGTTCTTTATTCATTATCAACAGCTCCCATCGGATCAATTTTATTTTATCATGAAGCAACGTATCTTAAACGCTTTCCTTCTTCCGGCAGTTGCTTCCATATTTTGGGGTAGATACTGCCATCGAGTAAGACAGAAAGAACGAGCGGAACTCCCTTTCTATGAAATCGCCGTTTGCGGCGAATATTTTCTGCATTACATGAAATACCCTGCGCTTATTATAACATGAAAACCTTCTTCATTCAATGATGGTTTTTGAAAAGTGGCGGGAGCGTCCGACATAAAGATTTCATGAGAAACTTTCCTGTTGTCGAGCCGCCCCGGTCTGATACTGGAGGAATGTTTTGACAGTTCGGGGGCTGCTCCTCTTGAAAACTTGATCCTTTTATAAAATGAGAGAGGACATTCCTCTCGAATGGCTTGACATTTATTCCGGAAATCGATAAAATAAAAATGATTTAGAGTTCTCTTATTGTTAGCTTAAGGAAACTTTTAAGAACTGAACTTCTGAAATGAGGTGGATTATGACATTGGATCAAATCAAGCCGGGAAATGGTGGGGTCATCGCCGTTGTCGGCGGGGAAGGCGCTCTCCGGAGAAGGCTCCTGGACATGGGGCTGACTCCGAATACCCGGGTGGAGGTGCGTAAGGTAGCCCCTATGGGCGACCCGATCGAGCTTCATCTGCGGGGCTACTCCCTCTCGATCCGGGCGGAAGACGCCGCGAAAATCATCTTGAAGGAGGAGTAAGAACAGCCTATGAGTATTCTGCTTGCCCTTGCCGGGAACCAGAACTGCGGGAAAACCACCCTCTTCAACAGCCTGACCGGCTCCAACCAGCACGTTGGGAATTTCCCTGGTGTGACGGTCGAAAAAAAGGAAGGCGCTGTTTTAAAGCACCGGGAAATGAAGCTGGTCGATCTTCCCGGGATTTATTCCCTTTCCCCTTATACGGCAGAAGAGGTCGTCACCCGGGATTTCCTGCTCAATGAGCGTCCGGACGGGATCATCAATATTATCGACGCTACCAATATTGAACGGAACCTCTATCTTTCCCTTCAGCTGATGGAGCTCGGGATCCCCATGGTGATTGCCATGAACATGATGGATGAGGTCCGGGCTTCGGGAAATTCCATCAACATTTCAAAGCTTTCTGCTCGGCTGGGGGTTCCGGTGATCCCGATCTCTGCGGCCCACAGCGAGGGGATCGCCGATCTGATCGCGGCTGTCCAGAAAACCGTCCAGGGGAAACAGCCGCCCTCCCGGCTGGATTTCTGCCGCGGCCCGGTCCATCGCGCGATCCATTCGGTAGCGCATATTGTGGAGGATCACGTGCAGGAAGCCGGTTTCCCGCTTCGTTTTGCTGCGTCCAAGCTGGTGGAAGGGGACGAACCAATGCGGAAAGCGCTCCGGATGAGCACAGGAGATGAGCAGATCCTGGCGCATATTGTGCGGGAAATGGAGGAAGAGCTCGGCACTGACCGGGAAGCCGCCTTGGCGGATATGCGGTACGGCTTTATTGAGGAGATCTGCCGGGAGAGCGTATTCCGTCATCGGGAAACCCGGGAGCAGGTTCGTTCCGAACGGATTGACCGGCTGCTGACCCATAAATTCTTTGGGATCCCGATTTTCCTGGGGATGATGCTGGTGATTTTCTGGCTGACCTTTTCGGTGATTGGCGCGCCGCTCCAGGAGCTGTTGGAAAAAGGGATCGCCGCCGGAACCGACGCTTTGGCAAATGCGCTGGCGAATTCCGGGATGAACCCGCTGCTCCAGTCCCTGCTGATTAACGGGGTGTGCGCCGGAGTAGGCAGTGTACTTTCCTTTCTCCCGATCATCGTGCTGCTGTTTTTCTTCCTCTCTTTGTTGGAGGACAGCGGCTATATGGCGCGGGTCGCATTTGTCATGGATAAGCTATTGCGGAAGATCGGACTTTCCGGCCGTTCGTTTGTCCCGATGCTGATCGGCTTCGGGTGCAGCGTCCCGGCGATTATGGCTACCCGCACCCTTTCGAGTGAGCGGGACCGCAAGCTGACCATCATCCTGACCCCCTTTATGTCCTGTTCTGCCAAGCTGCCGATTTACGGGATGATTACCGCGGCTTTTTTCCCGGAAAGCGGCGCTTTGGTGATGATCTCCATTTATCTGCTGGGAATGGCGGTTGCGGTGGTTTCCGGCTTACTGCTGAAGAAAACCCTGTTTAAGGGGAACCCGGTCCCGTTTGTCATGGAGCTTCCGGCTTACCGTCTGCCCTCTTTCCAAAATGTAGTGCTACATATGTGGGAAAAAGCGAAGGATTTTATCCGAAAAGCCTTTACCATTATTTTTATAGCCTCCATTGCGATCTGGTTCCTGCAAAGCTTCGACTGGTCGCTGAACCCGGTAAGCGATTCGGCGCAGAGCATCCTGGCTTCCATCGGTTCCTTGCTGGCTCCGCTCTTTGTGCCGCTGGGGTTCGGGGATTGGCGGGCCTCAACCGCCCTGATTACTGGGCTGACCGCCAAGGAATCGGTGGTATCGACCCTCAGCATCCTGACCGGGTCGGCGACGGACGCCCAACTCAGCCAGGCGCTCGGGAGCTTGTTCACCCCCTTGTCCAGCTTTGCATTTTTAGCTTTTACCGTCTTATATATGCCCTGTGTGGCGGCCTTTGCAGCCAGCAAGCGGGAGCTTGGCAGCCTGAAATCCGCGCTGTTGACGGCGCTGTTCCAAACCGGGACGGCGTATCTGGCGGCCCTGGTCCTTTATCAGGGCGGGCGGCTGCTGTTTTCCCTTTAAGACATTCAAGCAGGAGAGGAGGAACTCCATGAATCCGAATTTAGAACGTCTGAGCGCAAAGGCCCGGAACTGCACGGATATGCCCGGCGTGTATTTGATGAAGAACCAAAAGGGCGAGGTGATCTATGTTGGAAAAGCCAAGGTGCTGAAAAACCGGGTCAGCCAGTATTTCCAGCCGAACAACCCCAGCCATACGGATAAAGTCCGGCGAATGGTCGAGCAGGTGGAGGACTTCGACTATATTTTGGTGGACAGCGAATTCGAGGCGCTGGTGCTGGAATGCAGCCTGATTAAGCAGTATTCCCCGAAATACAACATCCTGCTCAAGGATGACAAAGGCTACCACTATATCCGGGTCAGCAAGGAACCCTTCCCCCGGGTCAGCGCGATGAAAATGCTGCTGGATGACCAGGCGGAGTACCTGGGGCCGTACATCAGCTCCTATGCCGTGACCGAAACGGTGGACGCTGTCAACAAAGCCTTCCGGCTGCCCACCTGCGCCCGGAAATTCCCGCAGGATTTCCGGAAAGGGCGGCCTTGTCTGAATTACCATATCAAACAGTGCATGGGGCTTTGCCGCGGGCGGATCAGCCAGGAGGAATACCGGGAAATCCTGAACCAGGCACTGTCCTATATCAAGAAGGGCAGCGGGAACCTAATCGAACGTCTGGAACAGCAGATGGAGGAAGCGGCGGAACGGCTGGATTTTGAAAAGGCAGCCAGGCTGCGGGACCGGATTGCGGCTATTAAGAAAATTTCGGATACCCAGAAAGTCTACATGATCCAAAACGAAAACCAGGATGTGCTGGCGTTTGCCCGGAATGGGCAGAATGCTGCTGTTTCCATCCTGAAATTCCGCAATTACCGGCTTTCGGATAAAGAGGATCACGTTTTCTCGGATGTGGATGACCTTTCCGTCCTCCGCACAGATTTTTTAAACCAGTACTATCTTTCCGCCTCAGACCTTCCGCAGCAGATCGAACTGGATGCCGATTTTTCCGGCCGGGAACTGCTGGAATCCTACCTGAGGGAAAAGAAAGGGAAGAAGGTGCAGATCCGGATTCCCCAGCGGGGGGATCCGCGGAAAATGGTGGAGATGGCGTTTCAAAATGCCAGCGAAAGGCTCTCCAAAAAAGTGGAGCGCACCGGGCATGAGGTAGCGGCGCTGGACGAGCTGACCAAGTTGCTGGGCCTGCCGAAAACACCGGAATATATTGAAGCTTACGATATTTCCAACCTGGGCGAGAGCGATAAGGTCGGAGGGATGGTGGTGTTTGAAAACGGCCGTCCATTGAAAAAAGCCTACCGGAAGTTCCAAATCAAGGATGTCGAGGGACAGGACGACTACTCCAGTATGCGGGAGGTGCTGAAACGGCGGCTGAACCGTTATTTCCAGGAGAAGGAAAGCGGGGAGGGCTTCGGGCGGCTGCCGGATCTGATCCTGCTGGACGGCGGGAAGGGCCATGTCGCCGCGATCCGCCCCATCCTGGAAAAGCTGGGGCTGGAGATCCCGGTCTATGGGATGGTGAAGGATTCCCGCCACCGTACCCGTGCGATCGCAGAAGACGGGGGTGAAATCGCGATTGCCGGAAACCGGTCGGCGTTCCGGTTTGTCACCAACGTGCAGGATGAGGTCCACCGTTATGCCATCAACTACCAAAAAACGGTGCATAAGAAATCAACCTTTGAGCTGACCCTCACCCGGGTGGAAGGGATCGGCCCGAAAAAAGCGGCGGCCCTGCTGAAAGAATTTAAGACGAAGGCCGAGCTTCAGAAAGCAACGCCGGAAATGCTGCGGCAGGCGGCCAAGCTGAGTGAAAAGACAGCCAAAGAACTCTATGACTTTATTCAGGAATTGTAGGGATGGGCGGGCTTCCCGGTTTCCCAACGATATAGTCAACACACTTGAAAAAACGCAATTTGCGTTTTTTCAGCCAGCGGTCGTAGTCCGCTGGCTGTGTGCTCCGCACACCAGTGTTAACTATGAAGTCCGAACCAAGGCCGCTTCTGCGCCCTTTTGCGGCGGTTCTCCGCCGCAGGCTTCAAAAGAATCAAAATGATTCTTTTGAAGTGTTTCGACTATAAAAATAAGAAGAAAGGAGGGAATCCCATGGAAATGGAAAAGGCGTTTCAAAAAGCGGTCCGCCGCGCCGGAGCCTGGAAGGGCCTGTTCTTCTTGGTTTTAGGCGTGCTGATTGGTTTTTGGCTCGCTCCTGCCCGTAAGACGGGGGCCAAGGTAGCCTCGCTGAATATCCAGAATAACCAGTGGCAGGGGGAGGATGTCCGGCAGGTGCTGGAGGGGCTGAACCACAGTGGCTCGGATGGGGTATTGGAGGAATGGCAGGAAACAGAAATTTAAGAAAAATTCATGGAATTTTCCGGAAATAAGCTTGACATAAATATACTTATGCTGTATATTTATGGTAAAGTCATTTATATGACAGGATACGATTTTTACAGGAGGAATTAGAAATGAAAAAATGGGTTTGCACCATCTGCGGCTATGTTTATGAGGGCGAAAATCCGCCGTCCGAATGCCCGGTCTGTAAAGCAGGCGCAGAGAAATTTGCAGAGCAGGCAGGCGAGCTGAATTATGCGGACGAGCATCGGATCGGCGTGGCACAGGGCGTGGACGCAGAGATCATCGAGGGCCTGCGCCAGAACTTCACCGGCGAATGCACCGAGGTTGGGATGTACCTGGCCATGAGCCGCCAGGCAGACAGAGAAGGTTATCCGGAGATCGCAGAGGCGTACAAGCGTTATGCGTTCGAGGAAGCAGAGCACGCAGCAAAATTTGCAGAGCTCCTGGGCGAAGTCCTGGATTCTTCGACCAAGAAGAACCTGGAAATGCGTGTAGCAGCAGAGCATGGCGCTTGCGATGGTAAGAAAAAGCTGGCTGCACGTGCGAAAGAGCTGAACCTGGATGCAATCCATGATACCGTTCACGAGATGGCGAAAGATGAAGCCCGCCATGGCAAAGGCTTTGCAGGCTTGCTGAGCCGTTACTTTGGTAAATAAGCGATGGATATTAAGAAGAGCATTGAAGAGCTGGTTGAAAAAGTCAAAAATGACAAGGAACTGCAAGCCAGCTTTATGAAAGACCCAATTGCGGCAGTGGAAAAACTGCTGGGTATCGACCTCCCCGAAGAGCAGATCAAACAGATTGCCGACGGGGTAAAAGCTAAGATCAGCTTGGATAAGATCGGCGGTTTTTTTGGCAAATAACGATTGGGGAAAGGCAGGGCTTTATGCCCTGCCTTCTTTAATGAGCGCAAAAGGCTGGAAATATTTCCAGCCTTTTGCGCTTTTATCGTTTGAAAAGGGGAGGATTTCCTGTTTTTGCTGGGGCGTGAAATTTACTTTAAAACTTTAATATTGTAAAGAAAGCGGTAACGTGGTAAACTGGAAAAATACAGGACAATCGAGGAGTAAACACTGGCTGCGGCTTGAGCAAAAAGATCCGCTTTTGGGAAAGGAAAGTCCGTTATGCAAAAACATTACCTCACATCCGGCCAAATTAAAGCATTTGAAAGATACTTGTACCAGGAGGAACGCGCCCCGGCTACCGTGACAAAGTATCTCCGGGATCTCCGGGATTTTATGCGCTGGCTGGAAGACAAACCCGTAACCAAAGAAGCCGCTTTGAGTTGGAAGGAATCCTTGTTGGCAGCAGGGCTGACGGCGGTGACGGTCAACGGGAAAATTTCCGCACTGAACGGTTTGCTGAGCTTTTTGGGCTGGAAGGAGTGCCGCATCAAATTCCTGCGCCTTCAGCGAAGGATGTTCCGGGAACGGAACCGGGAGCTGACCCGGAATGAATACCTGCGCCTTTTGAATACTGCTCGCGAAATGGGCAAAGAACGGTTGGAGTTGTTGATGGAAGCCATCTGTTCTACCGGGATCCGGGTGTCGGAAGTGCGGTATCTGACCGTAGAAGCCGCTCGGAACAGACAGGCGGTCATCAATTTGAAAGGGAAAATCCGCACGATCCTGCTGCCGGGGAAGCTCTGCCGCAAACTGTTGAAATTTGCCGCAAAACAAAAAAACACTTCCGGAGAGATCTTTCTCACCAGAAGCGGGCAAAGTTTATCCAGGAAGCAGATATGGCGGGAAATGAAAGAGCTATGCAGCCAAGCTGGGGTAGAGCCCTCCAAGGTATTCCCGCACAACCTGCGGCATCTGTTTGCAGCAACGTTTTACCGGATTTGCCGGGATATTGTCAAGCTGGCCGATGTACTGGGGCACAGCTCTATTGAAACGACCCGGATTTATCTGCTGGCCACTGGCGCGGAGCACGCCAAGTATCTGGAGCGGCTGCGACTGATCTGTTAAGCGACAAAATACGCAGTTGGTCTAATGGTTAGCGACAAAATACGCAGTTTGACTGAAGCTGACCGTTTAATTTTATTCTTTTTTATTATAACATAGCTTTTCTGATGAATGCAACACCTATTTCCTGATTTTTCCTGAAGGATTTCCTAAAAATTTACATAATTATCTAAGCCCGTAAAAGTCTTTTTTTACGGGCTTAGATTCGTTTTCCCTGGATTAGCGGACGAAAGAAGGTTTTTGTTCGTTTTGAAGAATGTGTTGGTTTCTGTTAGACCAACTGCGTATTTTGTCGCTAACCATTAGACCAACTGCGTAATCTGTGGACAAGGGGCGGTACAAGGACGGGAAAGAGTTCCATGCCCTGCTGTCTGATGAAATCAGGACGGTTTGGGGAGCAAATCATTCTTATGGATTTGGTATGCAAAATGTATTTAATGGGGGAGCTTTATGAAAAAGGATCTTTTAAAAAAGCAAGCCGGACTTGAGATACCCGCGCAGAGAATAAATTTTCGGCCTGCTATAGCGATATTCTTGTGTATTGCACTGTTGATTCAACTGGGAGCCGGTGCTTCGGTTGCGGAGTCGTACCCTGATGAAACGGGTCTTTGTCTCCATCATGTCCAGCATTCAAAAGAATGCCAGGTCAAAAGTGAAGGGCATCCCTGTGGGCATATCCATGATGAAACCTGCGGCTACATAGAAGGGATAGAAGAAAGCTGTACCCATATTCACGATAAAAACTGCGGCTTTTTGGAGGGGGATAGCTCCGTAAGCTGCGGTTATAGCTGCGGGAAATGTTTGAACCGCTGGTCCTGGTTAGATAAGGAGGGCCTTTTAGCTTTCGCAGGGGGAATTTGGCGGTTGGATGTTCCGGGAGCGGATGAAGAAAACCCGGTGACTCGGGACGCCCTTGCCGGCCTTCTGCCGGATCAAGTGGCGGCTGAAACCACAAGCGGCGGTGCGGTGAAACTGAATCTGGATTGGGATTTGGAAAACAGCTTTCCGGAGAAGGCTCATACCGGCGTTTATCCGCTGAACGCCAAACTGCCCGAAGATTATACATTAACAGCCGAGGCCGATCCGCTGACGGTGATCCTGAGCTTGGGCGGCAGCCAGGTATACCGGGATCCGGTGCCGAATGTCCCGGTGAACGGTGACGGGAATATCCATAAATTTGTAAGCAGTTGGAAGTACCTCTTGGATACTGACATCCAGTGCGATGAAAATTACAATTACCGTACGGAGCTGCGCTTGGTTGACCTTCCAAACGATAAAGGGAAATTGAAGGAAATCCTGGAGAACGCGCTGCCCAGGCAGATCGAAGGCACTGGCTATAATGGTTCGGATATGAGTCTGATCTCAGCCGGGTTTCAGCTGAAGCCCGGATCACCAGCGACCGGCAACGTTACCGGTTATGTCGATCTGGAATGGAATATTCAGGAAGTTTTGGATAAAACCTCTGCGATCCAGTCCGGGATGGAGCTGACCTTTTATGCAAAGCCGGTTTCGAGACCCGGTTACCTGCTCCGTATCAATACAAACGACCCCAATTGGAAAACAACGGGTGGGGATGAGGTGGATACCGCAGAATCGGAGGAAGTCCTGAATCTGACGGTGACACTGCGTCAGATTGATTGGGATGATCATATTATTCCGGGGGTAGATCCTGCCTCGACTACGGTAAACCTGTTCGATTACTGGGTTACGCCGGAAGGGGAATCCCCTGAAAACGGCGATCTTTTGGAAATCAACCACTATCATAAGCGGGATCCCAACCAAACGGCGCCCAATGCATACCCGCTTAGCTGTTCTACGGAGGATGTCTGGTATCAAGGGATTAACCGAAACCATTTGCTGATGTTCGGTTATGGCGGTGTTGTTCATGCTGGCCTTTGGAATAAGGGGTCGGGCCAAAGCACCCCATACGGTAAAGCCTATGCCGGGATGGAACGGATCGTAAAGCCGATGCTGTTGAACGGCTATCCGGAAATCAATTTGGAACGGGCCGAAGAGGTGCTGGCAGTAGACGAAAATGCCCCGGGACTGTCCGTGCTGGATCAGAAATTGATCCGGGATGTCACCCAGGTCGGAGACTACAAGCTGGCCGGTGAACATACCGGAACTCAGGCAGGCACTCATCCGGAAAGCGGCGAGCCGGTTTTTTCTTATGATGGGACAGATATTCAGAATATCAGCAGCACGCTGCTCAGCTTCTGGGAAAGGGATACCGGAAAGACAGTTGAAAACGGCGAGGAATCTTTGGATTACCTGTTTGATCCGGAAACACCCGATCCCAACAAAAAGAGCTATACCCATGTAAGCGGGCTGTTCACCTTGGATGATGAAGGCTATTATTCCTATAATATGCGGGAAAGCTTCGCGCAGTTTGATGGGGCGGAGGGTGAGAATAATGGGCAGAACCGGTTTATCCTGTATGACGCTCCCGCCACCCTGCGTACGGACGGCACAGACAGTGTCGGCAATTTCCTGCCCTTCAACACCAAAGAGGAAGTATTCAGCGGGGAAAACCCCGATGGGGAACTGTTCAGCAATGTCAAATGCCAGTCAGGCAAAATGAATCACTATTTGGGCATGACCATTGAGACGACCTTCCGTCAGCCGACAGGAGGAACCGTAAATATCGGCGCAAACCGGAATGTGCCAATGACGTTCAAATTCTCCGGGGATGATGACGTATGGGTCTTTATTGATGATGTGCTGGTAATGGATCTGGGCGGAAGCCACAGCGAGCTTTTCGGGTTGATTGATTTTTCCACCGGAGAGGTCACCGTGGGCCGGGGGTTTGATACCCACGGTATCCCGGAGGATCATGAGGTGGAGGCGAATACGGCCTATACCACGACGATCAAGGAGATGTTCGAATATGCCGGCGCGGCGGACAGCGTCAACTGGCGGGGGAATACCTTTGCCAGCGATACCAGCCACACCCTGAAGATGTTCTATCTGGAGCGGGGCAATTATGACTCCAGCCTGGCGATCCGGTTCAATCTTCAGCCGCAGCTGTACCAGGAGGTGAAAAAGGTCGATCAGAACGGCATCCCGCTGGAAGGGGTGGAGTTTGCGCTTTACGACGCGGAAAGGCTGCCCGGTGATGGGGATCCGGACCGTCCTCTTTACTGCACCAATACAGTGGACGGCAAAGCAATCAATATCAAGGAGCTGGACAGGAATGTGGATCCTGTTGCGGTTGT
The DNA here is from genome assembly GCA_947649285.1 of uncultured Clostridia bacterium. Classification (GTDB taxonomy): domain Bacteria; phylum Bacillota; class Clostridia; order Oscillospirales; family Ruminococcaceae; genus Paludihabitans. Next base: position 2,732 of record CANSRB010000027.1, on the reverse strand, counting down.
GGTCAGCGGCCCGGACGGGGTCGCCCGGTTTCAGAATGAGGACGGCAGCCCCTTCAATTTTGCCGACCGGTATGACCCGGATACTGGTGCCGGACGCTACTACATCCTACATGAAACCAAGACGCTGCCGGGTTATCGTACCCTTCCGGTAGATATCGTGCTGGAATTTGACATAAATACCACGATGTTTGTGGTGGCAAACCGATGGACGACCGGGTCTTACGCCAGCTTTACCTCTAATGTGACCGGGTTCGGCGGGATTACTTACGGGAAATACGACCCTGCAACCGGAATGGTGGGTTCGGCAGGAATCAGGGTTTCCAGGAATTCTCAGGAACACGGGCTGATTTTTGCGGTGCCCCTGCTGCTGAACCAGGTAACGGGAAAATGGAGCGCGATGTACGGCGACAATATCGAGGGGTTTTATGTGGTTCCGGACGAAATCACGGATGCGCCAAGTATGCGCAAGGCCCTGCTGAAAGCGGCGCTGTATCAGACGCAGTATGGGCATAATTGGTATTTGAGATGGAATGAGGAGCTCCACCAGCTGGAAGGGAGCCTTTCCAATATGCCCAGCCGGGCGGACCGGTACCGCCATATCAATCCGGATGGGGATATGCGTTTGCTGTATTTTATTATTGAACCGGACGCGTTTTCCCTCTTTGCCGACGCGGAGGATACTTCTGATGAGCGCTATCAAGCCATCAGGGGCTATATAAATGAAAAGATAGCAGAGCTGGGGCCGGATCCCGAAAAAGCGGAGATTGAAAAAGTCATGGACACCGCTGCGGAATTTATCTGCGGCGATCCGAAGGAGGACTACGGCGTCCGTAATGTCAGTATGATGGACGCTTCGCAGTTTAACCAGGATTTCCGTTCCCTGATCTATATCCCCAATGAACAGCGTCAGCTGCGGGTGCAGAAAGTGGATCAGGATGGCCTGCCGGTCAATGGGACGGAGTTTACCCTGTATCGGGATCAGGCTTGCACTGAAATAGTAGCTTCAGGTGTTACCGCCGATGTGGATGGACAGGACGGCGTGCTGGTTTTCCAGCCCCGGGCGCCGAAAGATGAACAGGATCGGATAAAAAGCGGTTATGCGGAAGTGGAATGGATCACCGATCCACACGATGCAAATGGTGACTATTATTTGAAGGAAACGAATGCGCCGGCTGGATATCATCTTAATCCGGCCGTGATTCCGGTTCATGTGGGAATTTATTCCATCTACGCCGATGCAGGTACGAAGGATAATGGCGTCACCGTGATGGCCGGCGTGGGTAAGCTGGCCCAGACTATGACGAAATACGCCATGGAAAGTGACGTAGACATCACACTCCGGGATATCATAGCGATCGCGCAGGGGCAGGAAGCAGGCAGTTTTGATCTGTATGGCTGGGAGGACATCACACTGGAAGGAACGGATGTCAAACGGGACATGGCCCTGCATTACGGTATGAATGCGGTGGTTGATTATGGCCTTCATGATTTGGACGGCGGAAAGTTCTTTACCCCGTTTTTTGTCACGGATACCGGTTTCATCCGGACTCGTGTGCAGCAAAACTGGCCTGCTTTGAACAGCCCGATCTATGGCGAAGCGAAAAATGATGTCAATAAGGAAAATCTGGGCGACCGGGATTTAACCTGTCTGTTCAGCCTGCTGAATGTGGTGGTTGTAACCGATCAGACAAATCCACTCACCGAGACAGGCAGCCTGGCAGTGAAAAAGACGGTTATAGGCGGTGCCGGGGAGGCGGATTATACCAATCATTTTCAATTTACTATCCGGCTGACCGGGCCGGATGGGGAAGAGCTGAAAAATGAATTCTACTTCTACGGTACCGATAAATCGGGCTATATCCGAAGCGGGGAAACGATCCCTCTCCATCATGATGAGGAGATTGTGATCTTGGGGCTGCCGGTGAACACCACCTTTTCAGTGACGGAAGAAGGCGGCAATCAGGACGGCTGGTATGTTTCTCCTGTTACGGGAACCATCAGCGGAAGCGTCCGGAACGGCCGGGTGGAGAGCGCCCATTTTGTGAATAGCCATGAGCCGCCCAAGGGCGGGCTGGTGGTCCGGAAAACCGTAGCCTATGGGGAGAGGGATCGTCCTTTCCGCTTCAGTGTGGTGCTGAGCGATACCTCCATCAACGGGCGTTATGGCGAGATGATCTTCCGGAACGGGGCCGCATTCTTTGATCTTAAACATGGCGAAAGCAAGACGGCTCAAGATCTTCCGGAAGGGACCCGATATACCGTTACGGAAACCCTGGATGAGGACTATGAATGCGAGCCCAGTACAGGCGTTATTACCGGGGAGATCGGCGAAACATCCTGGGAAGCCGTTTTTACCAATACCCAAAAGGAGGTGCAGGAGATCAAGGATCAGGTGACCGTCCTCAAAAAATGGGTGTTGGATGATGGCGGTGCAGCCACCGATTCGGTTGCGGTCTGCCTGTACCGTGATGGGAAGGAATACGACCGGGCGGTCTTGAGCGCGGAAAACGGATGGTCTTACACCTGGAAAGGTCTGGACAAGGCCTATCATTGGACGGTGAAGGAAACGGAGATCCCGGACGGCTTTACAGTCTCTGTGATCCAGCAGGAAAACACGGTGATTATCACCAATGACGATAAGCCGTCAGTGTCCTCTAACCCGGATGAATCGAGCAAGCCGGATGAATCGAGCAAGCCGGATGAATCGAGCAAGCCGGATGAATCGAGCAAGC